>JAGQSE010000403.1 GCA_020439725.1 Acidobacteriota bacterium | reverse complement strand
GCCATCGGAGCTCCCCGCTCCTCGCCCTCTCGAGCGAGTGCCCAAGCCGATCCCCGCGACCCTCGAGGCGCCAACGAAAGGAGCGCGAAGCGTGGCTCCCTGGTGGATCCGACCGACCTCCGACGAAACCCCGTCTCCACCCCCCGGACCCGAACCCGCCACTCCGGAACGTCCCTCCCGAGCGCGGCGTACGCCGCCGCAGCTCGAGGTGGCCATCCCCGCCGCCGTGGCACCCTTGCCGGCCCTCGACGAGCTGCAGGCCGCGGTCTTCGCGGCCTCCGCCGAGATCGCCGAGGAGAGCGGCGAGAAGACCTCGCGCAGCCCGAATCGCCGTCGACGAAGCCGCACCACGCGGCGTCCTCCCGAAGAGAAAGAGGAACCCGCCGTCGAACCGGCGGTCCGGCGCAGCCGCGCGCGCGAGAACGGCCATGGCGAGCGCAGCGCCGAGCTCCCACTGCCCGCCTCGGTGGTCAAGGGTCGTGCGCGCAAGCCGGCCCGCAACGGCGAAGCTGCCGGCCGCGACTCGGAAGCCGAGCCCGATCTCGAGACCATCCTGCGCGAGCTCTTCCTAGAAGTCCCCGAACGGCGGAGCTCCGACGTCGACGAGCGCAAGATCGCCCTGTTCTGCGACTTCGAGAACATCGCGCTGGGTGTCCGCGACTCGGAGACCAAGAAGTTCGACATCAACCTGGTCTTGGAGCGTCTGCTCGAGAAGGGCAAGATCATCGTCAAACGGGCCTACTCGGACTGGAGCCGCTACAGCGAGTACAAGCGGACGTTCCACGAGGCGGGCATCGAGCTCATCGACATCCCGCAGAAGCACTATTCGGGAAAGAACAGCGCCGACATCAAGATGGTCGTCGACGCCATGGACCTGTGCTACTCGAAGGAGCACCTCGACACCTTCGTCATCATGTCCGGTGACAGCGACTTCTCGCCCCTCGTCTCGAAGCTCAAGGAGAACAACAAGTACGTCATCGGGGTCGGCGTCAAGAACGCCTCGTCGAGCCTGCTGATCGACAACTGTGACGAGTTCATCTACTACGAGGACGTCTGGCGCGACGCGCAGAAGCTGCCACTCCTCGAGGGGCTGTCAAAGAAGGAAGCGGACCTCTACGGCCTCCTGACCGAGGCCATCGTGGCGCTGGAACGCGAGAACAAGGAAGTGCTGTGGGGCTCGATGGTCAAGCAGACCATGCAGCGCAAGAAGCCTTCCTTCAACGAGGGCTACTACGGTTACAGCACCTTCTCCGAGCTGCTCGAGGCCGCCGAGGACAAGGGCATCATCCGGCTGCGGCGCGATAAGCGGTCGGGGAGCTATGTGATCACCGGCTTCGGCGCCGCGGGTTGAGGCCGACCTCAGGCGCCAAGGGGCAGGCGGCTGACCGCTTCGGCCTCGAGCGGATCGTCGACCTCGCCCCGCGCCAGCCGCAGCGCAGCCGCGTAGGCGATCATCGCCGCGTTGTCTCCGGAGAAGGTGAGCGGCACCAGCCGGACGTCGACCCCGGCGTCGGACCCCCAGGCGAGAAGCTCCCGGCGTAGCAGGCGGTTGGCGGCGGCGCCTCCGGACACCGCGAGGAGCGGCAAGGCATGGCGCCGATGCAGCCGGCGCAGGCGGCGCAGGACCTGCTCGACGGCGGCCCGGCGGAAGGAGGCGAGGAGGTCGAGCACCTCCTGACCGAAGGGCGGATCGCGATCCGGCGCGTAGGTGGTGTCGACCCCGGCGGCCTCGAGGGCTTCGATCGCCAGGAGCGTCGACGTCTTGAGCCCCGAATAGGAAAAGTCGAGACTCGCCTTGGTCGAGGCCACGGGAAGCTCCACGGCGCGGCCGGCGTCGCCGTGTTCGGCGAGGGCGTCGACCTTGGGCCCCTGCGGGTAGGGCAGGCCGAGGCGCTTGCCGACCTTGTCGAAGACCTCTCCCATGGCGTCGTCGCGGGTCTCGGCGAGCGAGGTCACACGCCCGCCCACGACATCGAAGAGCGAGGTGTGCCCACCCGAGACGACCAGACCGACGAAGCGCTCCGGTGCGGTGCGGGCGGCGCCCCCCTCGGCGTCGAGGAAAGGCGAGTAGAGGTGGCCTTCGAGGTGGTGGACGGCGAGGAAGGGTTTGCCGAGACCGTAGGCGAGGGATTTTCCGAGAGATAGGCCGACGAGAAGCGAACCGACCAGACCGGGACCGCGGGTCGCCGCGACGGCATCGACCGCACCGAAGTCGACGCCGGCCTGCTCGAGGGCGCGCTCCGAGACCTCGGGCCAGTTGCCCAGGTGCTCCCGCGAGGCGATCTCGGGGACCACTCCGCCGTAGGGCCGGTGCGCGGCGAGCTGGCTCGAGACCACCGACGCGAGGACACGCCCTTCGCCGTCGACCAGCGCACAGGCGGTGTCGTCGCAGGAGGTCTCGATGCCGAGGACCAAGGGTGGGGTGGGTGCGCTCACGAGCCTCTGCTTCCGGGGACGACCGCCGGGATCGGCGGCCGAGGACGACCACCGGCGGCACCGTATCAAGAGCCGGCGTCTGCTGCCAACGGCGTCGATGGGCACCGGAGGCGCTGGTAGACTCGGTCTCGTGAGCCCCCTCGGCCGGGGCCTCGATGTGCGAGGCCTACCGAGGCGCCGAACGCCCCTGGAGGAAGCATCCACGCCATGAGCCGACCACTCCTGACCCTCGAAGATCTCGACCTCGCCACCCTCCGGGGGAAGCGCGTCTTCGTGCGCGTCGACTTCAACGTCCCCCTCGACGACGGGACGGTGGCCGACGACACGCGCCTCCGCGAGGCGCTGCCCACGATCACCGAGCTGCGCGACGCCGGTGCCCGGCTGGTTCTGGCGTCCCATTGCGGGCGGCCCAAGGGAGCTCCGGATCCACGCTACAGCCTGCGGCCGGTGGCGGCGCACCTGGCGGACCTCCTGGGCTCGCCGGTCCGCTTCGCCGAGGGCTCGATCGGAGCCGCGGCGGAAGGCATGGTGGCGAGCCTCGCCGAGGGCGGGGTGGGATTGCTCGAGAACCTGCGCTTTCACGCCGGCGAGACCGCCAACGACCCGGGGTTCGTCGACGCCCTGGCGGCGCTCGCCGACGCCTATGTCGACGACGCCTTCGGCTCCGCCCACCGCGCCCACGCCTCGGTGGTCGGGGTCGCGGAGCGCTTTTCGCGCCGTGCCGCGGGTCGGCTCATGGTGCGCGAGGTCGAGGCCCTGAGCGGCCTCCTCGGCGAGCCCCGGCGGCCCTTCGCCGCGATCCTCGGCGGCGCCAAGATCAGCGGCAAGATCGACACCCTGGAGAACCTGCTGCCTCGTCTCGACCTGCTGCTCATCGGCGGCGGCATGGCCAACACGTTCCTCGCCGCCCAGGGCCATGACCTGGCCCGCTCGCTGGTCGAGAGCGACAGCCTGGAGCTGGCCCGCGAGATCCTTGCCCGCGCCAACGCCCAAGGAACCCGTGTCTTTTTGCCCACCGACCTGGTGGTCACCGACGACCTTGGCGCCCCCGGACGTATCGAGACCGTCGCTGCGCACGCCGTGCCCGCGGGCACGATGGCGGTGGACGTCGGGCCCGAGACGCGGAGCGCCTTCGCCAGCGCGCTGGGCGATGCCGGTACGATCTTCTGGAACGGCCCTCTCGGCGTGTTCGAGAAGCCGCCCTTCGACGAGGGCACCGTGGCGGTGGCCGAGGCGCTCGCCGAGTGCTCCGGGTTCAAGGTGATCGGCGGTGGCGAGACCGTCGCCGCGGTCCACCGGGCCGGGGTCGCCGATCGTATCGACCACGTCTCGACCGGCGGCGGCGCTTCCCTTGAGCTCTTGGCGGGTAAGGAGCTACCCGGGGTCCGGGTGCTGGAGCGGTCGGCATGAGCGGTCGGACACCGCTGGTCGCCGCTAACTGGAAGATGCACAAGGTGCGCGCCGAGGCGCGCGACTACTGCACCGAGCTCCGCCGCCGGATCGAGGGCGTACGCGGCGCCGAGGTCGTTCTCTTCCCCGGCTTCACCTTGCTCGGTACGGTCGCCGAGGCCCTGGCCGGCTCGAGCATCGCTTGGGGCGGCCAGGACCTGCACCCGGTGCCCCAAGGGGCTCACACGGGGGACGTCTCTGGCGCTCAGCTCGCCGACGTCGGTTGCTCGTGGGTGCTGTGCGGTCACAGCGAGCGGCGGCAGGACCATGGCGAGAGCGACGAGCTGATCGGCGCGAAGGCCGCCGCCGCCCGGCACTCGGGGATCAAGCCCATGGTGTGCATCGGCGAAACCGAGGAGCAGCGCTCCTCCGGGCGGACCTTCGAGGTCCTCGACCGGCAGCTGGCGGCCGCTTTGGGCGCCGAGCCGCGCCCCGGAGCCATCGCCTACGAACCGGTGTGGGCGATCGGCACCGGCAAAACGGCAACGCCCGAGCTGGCCCAGGAGGTTCACGCGTTCCTGCGCCGGCGGCTCGAGAAGGCCCTGGGGAGCGCGGGAACGGCCCTCCGCCTGCTCTATGGCGGCTCGGTCAAACCGGCCAACGCGGCCGAGCTTTTCGCCCAGCCGGACATCGACGGTTTCCTCGTCGGTGGCGCGGGGCTTGACCCGGGACAATTCTTCGATATCATCGGCAGTTCCTGCGCCTAGGCTCCAAGGCTCGGCGCCTGATTCGGTTTGCGAGGAATTCAACGTGCTTTACGTCCTATATGCGCTTCACGTCCTGGCCTGCATCTTCCTGATCCTCGTCGTGCTATTGCAGCGTGGCAAGGGTGCCGACCTGTCGGTCTTTGGTGGCGGCAGCACCCAGGCGGCGTTTGGTGCGCGTAGCGCCGCGACCCTTCTCCACAAGCTGACTGTCGGCTTCTTCGTGGCCTTCATCCTGACCACGATGTCGATCGCCTTCCTCCAGTCGTCGAGCCGCAGCAGCTCGGTGGTGAGCGGCGTCGCGGCCGAGGAACCGGCGGCGCCGGCGGCCCAGCCGGAGAGCACCCCCGCGGCAGACGCGACGACCCCGGCGGAAGCTCCAGCCCCCGCGGAAAGCACCGGGGCGACCGAGGATGGAGCCGCCGCCGGCTCCGAGGACGGCGGCGAGACGCCGACCCCCGAGGCGCAGTAGACACTTTCGGGGCAAGCCCGAAGGCCCTCCGGTCTCGCTTCCGCGAACGGAGACTTTTGACTCGGCCCCTGCTAGACTTGACAAGCCTGCCGAAGTGGCGGAATTGGTAGACGCGCACGGTTGAGGGCCGTGTGGAGCGATCCGTGCCGGTTCGAGTCCGGCCTTCGGCACCATCCCTTTCCCTCTCGATTCATCCCAACGAGTCAAGCCCTCTCGAACGGCTTCGAGCCGCGGGCGGAGCGTTGCCCAAATCGTCATGCGCCGACCTCGCACGTCGGGCGATGACGTAGGCTCGTCCCATGACGGAGCAAACCCGAGGCACGAGCCGGCCCAGGAGTTTCGCCGACCGGATCGTCGGCGTCGTGCTCGCGGGCGGTGGCTCGCGCCGGCTCGGACACGACAAGACCCGGCTCATGATCGATGGCGAGACGCTGGTCGAGCGCGCGGCTCGAATCCTGGCCGCAGTCTGTAGAGAGGTCGTCGTCGCCGACGCGGGGCGTGGGGGGGCATCCTTCGCTTCGGTTGCCGACGGTCCGGGAGCGGGGCCGGCGGCAGGGATCCTGGGAGCGGCTCAAGCCTTCCCCGATGCCTCCCTTCTCGTCCTCGCCTGCGATCTGCCGCTGGTCCCCGAAAGCCTTCTTGCAGAGCTGGCCGAGCGCCTCCGGTGCGGCGCCGACCTGGTCATCCCGAGGAGCGAGCGCGGTCTCGAGCCGCTGTGCGCAGCGTACGGCCCACGGGCGTTGCGGCGCCTCGGCGAGCGTGTCGCTGGCGGTGCGCTGGCCCTCCACCCCCTCGCCGCAGGCGCCGAGCTCGACGTCTCCCAGGTCTCCGGCGAGGAGCTGGCGCGCCACGGGTCCCCGACCCTCTTCCTGCTCAACGTCAACCGCCCCGAGGACCTCGAAGCCCTCGACCGTGCGCTGGCCGGGGAGTCCCCTGGTGCGGGTCAGCGCGCTACGGGCTGCGGCGCCGCGGTGCCGGAGGCGCAGTCCGGACACGGGCAGAGCCGGCGGAGAAAGTCGAACGAGTAGATCCCGGTGCCGTGCTGATCGGACCACAGGAAGGAGACCGCATAGCGGCCTACGGGCTCGATCGCCTCGAGGGTCACCGGTCGCGCCGGTGCCTGGAACACGACCGGACCGGCACCGTGCCCCTGGCAGCCGGCACAGGGACAGTAACCCCGCAGATAGTCATAGTCGTAGTCGGCCTGGTGGCCATCGCTCCAGGCCAGGTGGAGCTTCCGTTCTTCGGGCCGCCGATGGGCCTGGGTGAGGACGGGTGGGCGGGTCGGGGTCATGACGGAGCCTCGGCACGGCGCTGATGCCGGCGGACGGTCTTCAAGGGGGTTCGACGGTACCCGCGGCGGTCCACGGGCCGCAGCGCATGATACGCCACAC
>JAGQSE010000402.1:2390-4436 GCA_020439725.1 Acidobacteriota bacterium | reverse complement strand
GGCGTCAGCCCACCGGGGTGCGGTCTTCGTTGCAGTCGTTCCCCGTAGGATGGGCGTCAGCCCACCGCTTTCAGATAGTTGCTGCAGCGACGGACCAAGAATCACTCCGGATGGTGGGCTGGCGCCAACCCTACGGCTGCCCTTGGCGAAGGTTCACCCGCCCCTCAGTGATCCTTCTCAAACTCCCCGGTATCGACCAACCGATGCCGTACCGCGAAGCCGACGGCTTGGGCGCGGCTGTGGAGGTGGAGCTTGTCTAGGATGTTGCGGACGTGGAACTTGACGGTGTTTTCGCTGACGCCGAGCTCGGCGGCCAGGTCGCGGTTGGAGGTGGTGCCTTCGACCATCAGGTCTAGGACTTCCTTTTCGCGATCGGTGAGCTCGGTGGGGTTGCGGCGGGTGTTGCTGCTGCGATGCGCCGGGGAATCGTCTTCGTCCTCTGGATCGCGGCGCTTCCGGGCGAACTCGCGGAGCATCTTGGCGGCCATGTTGGGGGTCAGGGCGGGTTCGCCGCGGTCGGCGGCTTCGAGCAGGTGGAAGAAGGTCTCGGCCTCCAGGTCCTTGACCAGGTAGCCCTGGGCGCCGGCCTTGAGCGCTTCGAAGAGATCCTCGTCGTCGGTCGAGGCGGTGAGCGCCACGACCTTGATCGCCGGTAGCTCTTCCTGCAGGCGGCGGGTCGCTTCGAGGCCGTCCATCTCCGGCATCCGTAGGTCCATCAGGACCAGGTCGGGGCGCACCCGGTGGGCGAGGTCGAGGACCTCGTGGCCGTTGCTCGCCTCGCCCAGCACTTCGATGCCGCGGGCCTCGATCAGACTGCGCAGGCTGTCTCGGAAGAGGGCGTGATCGTCAGCGATGATGAGTCGCACGGGGCACCTCCGGTTGCGGCCGGATGTTGGGGAGGTCGACGACGACGACGGTGCCGCTATCACGGTCCGAGCTGATGGTCAGGCTGCCCCCCACCGAGGCGGCGCGCTCGCGCATCGTCGACAGACCGAAGCGGGGGCCGCTGCCGGGGGACAGGCGGTGGGGGTCGAACCCCTTGCCGTCATCCGTGATCACCGCCTGGATGCGCTGACCCTGGCGCTCGAGCTCGAGATCCACCTGCGACGCGCTGGCGTGCTTGCGAACGTTGGCCAAGGCCTCCTGGATGATTCGCAGGAGCTGGAGCTCGATCTCCGGGTCGAGGTCCTGGAGCTCGTCCGGCAGCCGCAGGCTCGCCTCGATGCCGCTCTGCTGCTGCCACTGGACGATGTACTGCTGCAGCGTGTCGGCCAGCTCGCCGCGGCCCGTCCGCGCCGACGAGCGGAGGTCGAGGATCTGGCTGCGGACGTCGCTGTACACCTGGCGCGAAACCACCGACAGCTGCTCGAGCTGCTCGCCGGCTTCCTCCGCGCGGTCGTTGCGCAGGTACTCGCGGACCGCCTGCACCTTGGTGTTGACGTAGGCCAGCAGCTGGGCCAGCCCGTCGTGCATCTCGTGAGCGATGCGCAGGCGTTCCTCGGCGGCGGCGAGCTCCGCCACCCGCCGGTAGAGGTGCGCGTTGTCGATGGCGATGGCCGCCTGAGTGGCGAAGCGCACCAGGGTGTCTTCGTTCTCCTGGTCGAAGGCCTTGCCGTCGAGTTTTTCGCTCAAGTACAGGTTCCCTCGGTACGGGGTGCGCTCGCAGATCACCGGCACCGCCAGCAGCGAGTGCATCGGTGGGTGGTTCTCCGGGAAACCCACCGATCGGGGATCCTTGGCGAGGTCGTCGATGGACAGGCGCTGGCCCTCGTTGAGGACCACTCCGAGGAGCCCCCGACCCTTGGGCGGGGCGCCGATGCGTTTGCTTTCCTCGTCGCTGATACCCGAGGTGACGAAGGCGAGAATCCGGTGGTCCGAGGTGACCACCGAGAGGGCTCCGAAGCGCGCGCCGATGAGCGAACGGGCCTGGTCCACGACCTGTTGCAGGACCGATTCGAGGGAGAGCTCCGCGACCACGGCGAGCCCCGCCCGGTGGAGACCGAAGAGCTCGCGGTTCTGCTGGATCAGACGGTGGTTGAAGCGCTC
>JAGQSE010000402.1:632-2252 GCA_020439725.1 Acidobacteriota bacterium | reverse complement strand
GCGAGGAGCGACGCCCAGCGCAGCCGGCGCAGGGCTTTTTCGAGCCTTGCCGGCAACGTGCTAGGAACCTCGAGCGAGGTTGGAGTAGGACGGGAGGAAGGCTTCACCAGGCTCTCGATCATAACGGATCCTTCACATTGGGCTCGGGATCCTGCTGGGAACGGGCCCTCAGTCGGTGACGCCGCCGTGCTCGAGCTCGGATTCGTCGAGCGCGGCGGGATCGACACCGAACGCCACCAGGGCCTGTTCCGTGTCCTCGTAGACCTCGAACAGCGGCAAGATGTGGGACAGCCGCAGCACCCCCTCGATGCGCTTCGCCATCCGTGTCGTCTTGATCTGCACCCCCAACGCCTTGGCCGAACGCAGCCCGTCGACCAGCTCACCGATCCCCGAGCTGTCGATATAGGAGACCTCCGACAGGTCGAGGAGGATCTTCTGCCAGTCACTTTCGAGGAGCTCGTGGAGAACGCGGTGCAGGGCCTCGTCCCCGACCCCGGCGACGAGACGTCCCTGGGGTGCGACGATGGCGACGTCGCCGATCTTGCGCAGGTGGATTTGCATGGTCGCGAGCATAGCAGCAGGGGCACGAGGCGCACAGAGCCGGCGGTGGCGATGGCCGTCGGGCGGCCGACGTTGGACGCCCCGGTCGGGGATCGGGGCCGCTGGTATGCTCTGAGCGTCCGAGGGCCCGCGGCGTGCGGGCCGCCGGCCGACGACCCAGGAGAGCCCGTGACCGAACCGAAGATCCCCGGACCCAGCCCCTTGCCCGACGTCCTGCCGGTCTTCCCCCTGACCGGATCACTGCTCCTGCCGGGGAGCTGGCTGCCGCTCAACATCTTCGAGCCGCGGTACCGGGCGATGGTCGAGGACGCTCTCGGCGGCGGTCGGGTGATCGGCATGATCCAACCTCTCGTGCCGCGCCAGGACAACCGGCCCGAGCCGGGCGCCGAACGTGAGATCCCCGAGCTCTACCGGGTCGGGTGCGTCGGTCGTATCGAGGAGTGCAAGCCCACTCCCGACGGGCGGTACCTGATCGCGTTGGTGGGTCTGCGGCGTTTCCGCGTGCGTCACGAGATGCCGTTGTCGGAGCGTGGCTACCGGCAGGTGCAGGCGGATTACGACGAGTACACCGACGACCTGTCGAGCCTGATCGGGGAACCCGCGGACGGCGAGCTCGTCGCCGCCCTCGAGGCCTACGCCCGCGGCCACCAGCTCGAGATCGACCTCGAGCGCCTGCGCGAGCTTCCCGAGCCCATCCTGGTCAACGGTCTGGCCATGGCCCTGCCCTTCGCGCCGGCGGAGAAGCAGGCGCTCCTCGAGGCGGACGCGGAGCAACGGCGACGGATTTTCCTCGCCCTGCTGCGCATGGGCACCGACGATCCGGGAAGCGCGGACGGCTCCGGGCTGGCGAACTGAGGGGTTTGGGAGCGAAAGGCCGAGCGCTCAGTCGTCGAGAAGGCCAAGAGCCTCGACCGCGGGCCAGTGCTCGGCGCGGATCCGCGGCCATTCCATCTTGCACCACGGGCTCCAGGCGTCGGGCCGGGCCTCGAGCTCGGCGTCCATGGCCTCGGGCGACAGCCACTGCCAGTCGGCGACCTCGGTGGGGTTGATGGTCGGCTC
>JAGQSE010000402.1:0-562 GCA_020439725.1 Acidobacteriota bacterium | reverse complement strand
TAGAGGACCCGCGCTTCGAGCCCCAGCTCCTCGCGCAGCCGCCGGTGGACCGCCGCCTCGACCTCTTCGCCGCGCCGCGGGTGCGAGCAGCAGCTGTTCGACCAGGTGAGCGGCCACAGCGGCTTGCCCACCGCCCGCTGCTGCATCAGGACCTCGCCCTGCGGGTTGAACAGGAAGATCGAGAAGGCGCGGTGGAGCACGCCCTCGCCCGTATGCGCCTCAGCCTTGGGCAGGAAGCCCACCGGCCGGTCCTGGCTGTCGACCAGGATCAGCGGCTCGTCGTCGAAGGAGACGAGCAGGTCGGGGCTCAAGATCGGGGTGGTTTGGTCCATCGTCGTCGGTCGGCCCGCGGCCGAGAAGAGCTGAATCATAGCAAAGCGCGAAGCGTGACCACCCGGTGGCGGCGCACGCCCTGGTAGAGTCGCGGCGGAGCGAGCACGACGATGCAGGCCTATCTCGATCTCTTGCGGGACGTCCTCGAGCGTGGCGAGGAGAAGGGGGACCGTACCGGTACCGGTACCTTGAGCCTCTTCGGTCACCAGATGCGTTTCGACCTGTCCGA
>JAGQSE010000401.1 GCA_020439725.1 Acidobacteriota bacterium | reverse complement strand
ACCGACATCGGGAAATCCTGGCGTCCTGAGCTTCGATCAGGCTGCGGTGTCGGTACCCGAGTCCGACGACAGCCTCGAGGTGGTGGTCCGTCGCACGGGGGGTGACGACGGCGCGGTGGGCGTCTCCTACGCTTCGGCGGACGGCTCGGCCACTGCCGACGAGGACTACACACCGGTCGCCGGCACGCTGAGCTGGCCCGACGGCGACGACGACCCGCGGTCGTTCACGCTGCCCCTGCTCGACGACACGCTGCCCGAGGCGAACGAGACAGTCCAGCTGTCGCTCAGCGCGCCGACCGGCGGCGCCGGTCTCGGTGCCGTCAGCGCTTCGACGGTCACCCTCGAGGACGACGACATCGACTTCGGTCCGTGCGTCGCAGACGCCCAGACGCTGTGTCTAGGGGTCGACGGCCGCTTCAAGGTCGAAGTGAGCTTCCGCACCTCGGACGGTCAGCAGGGCAACGGCCAGTCGGTGGACTTCGGTCGCCGCGACTCGGGTCTGTTCTACTTCTTCAACCCGAACAACGTCGAGATGCTGGTCAAGGTGCTCAACGCGTGCAACCTGCCGGGCTTTCAGACCTATTGGGTGTTCTTCGCCGCCACCACCAACGTCGAGTTCACGCTCACCGTGATCGACACGGTCGGCGGTCGTGCCAAGCAGTACACCAACCCGCTCGGGATGGCGGCGCTGCCGATCCAGGACACGGCTGCCTTCGCCACCTGCCCGTGAAAGGCCCGACGATGCTCACCGGCAGCCGCGCCGTCCTCCTTGCCCTCTTTCTCGTCGGCGCGGTTTCGGCCGCGCTACCGGCCGGGGCCCAGGACCTGCCGGTGATCGACCCGGTGGAGACGCTCGACTTCGACGCTCCGGAGGCCTGGGCGATGAAGCTGTACGCCTCGGTGGGCCTCCTGACCGCCCTGGGACCGATCGAAGCGCGTGCCCCCGGCAGTGTCGAGCTCGGGATCGAGGTGCTCTCGGTGCCGCATCTCGATCGCGAGCAGCGGACGGTGGGTTTCGGGGGTAGGAAGGAGGAGGACCTCAACCGCTCGCCGGCCTGGGCGCGCGGTCGCGTGATCTTCGGCCTGCCGCGGGGCTTCGCAGCCACCTTCGCCTGGGCGCCGCCGGTGCGTCTCGACGGCGTCGAGGCGAGCCTGGTGTCGGCGGCGATCGAGAAGAGCCTGGTCGCGCGTGGTCCGTGGTCGCTGGGCGTACGGCTCTTCGGCCAGTCCGGGAGGGTCCACGGTGACCTGACCTGCACCGCCGAGGACGCCCGCGCCGAGCCCGGCTCGCCGGGCAACGCCTTCGGCTGCGAGGCACCCTCGGACGACGTCGTGACCCTCGACTATGCCGGGATCGAGCTCACCGGCGGCTATGCCTTCGAGGGCCCCCATGCGCCACGCCTCCACCTGAGCTTGGCGGGCCAGCACTTCGACCTCGAAACCCGGGTCCGAGCGCAGACCTTCGGCTTCCTCGATCGCACCCGATTGCTGGCGAACGGCGAGACCCTCTCCGTCGCCGCCGGCGCCACCTGGCCGCTGGCCGGCAAGCTGGCGCTCTCCATCGAGGCTTTCTACAGCCCTCTCGGGGTCCAGCGCCTGGGCGAGACCTCGAGCGGCACCGACGCCCTGTTCCATCTGCGAGCGATGCTGCGCTACCGCGTCCGGTGAGCTCCGAGCTGCCCCGCCGGCGTCGGTCGCTCGCTACGGCTTGAGCAGCGGCCGGTAGCGATCTCGGTAGTAGTAGAGGAGGAAGATCTCTGCCACCACCAGGAAGCCGGCCAGCGGCAGCCCTTCCGGTCCCAGGAAGGCATGGACCAGGACGATGTTGACGATGATCGGCGCGATCAACACCAGCGCCAACGGCACGAACCGGCCGATGACGAAGAGCAGCCCGCAGACCAGCTCGATGACCTTGACCGTCGGCATCAGGTAGACGGCGGCCTCCAGGCCATCGTTGAAGGTCTTCATCGCACCGGTCGGCGGCGGCGGATTGACGAGTTTGAAGAAGTACGCGATCGAGGCGAAGAGGAAGAGCAATCCCATCAGGGTACGCACGATGACGGCGGCGATCTTCAAGGTCGGATCTCCTTCTCGGACCGGGTTGGTTGTGGCGGCGGCTTGCTGTCCCCGGCTCAGGACTGCCGCCGCGGTGCGTCGTTCTCTACCGTCAGACGGATCTCCACCGGTTGCGAGCCCTTCTGCGCGAACCAGATGACCTGCTCCGCGACCAGGTCGAGGACCAAGCGGTAGAGCCCGGGGGTCGCCGGGGCGACGAAGGCTGCGGGGAGCTCGACGGTGGCGCCGGGTTCGACCTCGCGGGGTAGCTCGATGCGGTGCCAGTCGTACTCGAGGGCCTTGTCCTCCTCGCCGCGGTAAAGGTGGATGCCGAGGCGGGTCCAGCCGAACATGCCGCCTTCGCCGGTCAACCAGCGGGTGTCCCCCCGGTTCGTGATCCGGCACTCGACGGTGACGATCTCGCCGGGGTGTGCCGAAAGCCGGGTCGGCGCACCGGCGGCGTCGCCGAGGAGCTCGATGTGCGCGTCGAGGCGGCCCGGCCGGCGGGTGGTGGGGACGTAGGCGCCCTTGTAGAGCAAGAGATAGTAGTGGGTCATCAGGTGACGGACCCAGTTGCCCCAGAAGTCGAAGAAGCCCTGGCCGCGGGCGAAGGCCATCAGCTCGCGAGCGGGGACCTCGGGGACCCCCGCGAGGCTCAGCGGCAGGAGGCTGACGTGGGAAAACCCCGCGGCCTCGGCCGAGTCGGCCAGCTCGTCGAGCTCGATGTCACGCTCGAGCACCCCGGTCTCGGTCATCTCGCGCTGGCTGTCCTCGGTGGCCGAGTGGCCACGGCCGGGCTCGCACATCGCGATGATGCCGCCGGGGCGGAGCACCCGGGCCAGCTCGCGAAGGATCGCGTCGGGGTTGGGGACGTGGTGGAACGCGTCGTGGATCACCACCCGGTCGCAGCTCTCGTCGGCGAGGGGCAAGGTGTGTCCGTCGTAGGGGAGGAAACGAGGCTCGAGGTCCCAACGGGTGCGGGCGTCGCGCTCGAAGAGCTCACGGCCGAGCTCGAGGGCGGAGCTCGACACGTCGACCGAGATGGTGCGGCAGCCGAAGAGGTTGAGGAAATGGGACACCCAGCAGGAGCCGGCGCCGAGCTCGAGGACCACGTCCTCGGGGGACACCTTGAGGCCGTGGAAGAGCGCACCGAGGTTGAACAGGTACTGGGCAAAGTGGGCCGGATCCGAATAGGGCTTCGCCAGCAGGAACTCGCGGTCCCGGTAGTCGACGTAGTAGCGCTCCGCCGCGACGTTGAGATCCTCGGTGCGCTCGATGATCTCCTCCGCGGTCGGGGCGTCGGGTCGCGGTACTTCTTGGACCGCCACGCGGAGAATCACCCGCAACAGCCGCTCGAGACCGCGTTTTGCACCCGAGTTCCAGATCCGGCGGCCCAGGTCATGGACTGCGGAAGGCTGGGTGGTGGGGGACGAAGACATGGAACGAAACCTCCTCGAACGCCCGCTCAAGGAGGGAACGAGCGCGGTGACCAGTTTAGACCGAGCGAGTCCCGCGGGTGATCGCCAGGGCCGGCGGCCGCGAGGCGTCTGCAGGATCGGCGGTCGGGGTAGGGCAGGCCTTGGGCCCGCGGAGCCGGCGACGGAACGACCGCCGGGGTGCGGCCCGCCGCGACCCCGGTGATCGGCCGAGATGGGGGGCGAGCCCTCTACAGCCCTCGGACCCGGCAGGCGAGGAGGAGGAGGCCGAAGCCGATGATCCAGGACCAGGTGGCGAGCTGGGCGTCGATATGGATCACGGCGAAGTGGGCGAGCAGGGCGAGCACGTAGAGGATCAGGGAGATAACCCACACCGCGGTCGTCGGGGCCTTGCCGGAGCTCTTCATCGGTTTCCTCGCTTTCTCGGGAATGGTTCTCGGGCTCGAGAGCCGGCACGCTGCGCAAACGGAAGGCGAGCACCGCGGTCACCCCGCGCGTTCCGGAGATCGTGCCGGGGGTGGGCCGGAGACCCCCATGGCATCCGTTGAGCTCGAACCGGTGCACTGTGCCGGGACAGGTGGGGCGAGCATAGGCGGAGGGCCGAAGCGGCGTCAATCCGCAGCCTCGAGGACCGGGAAACGAGCCGGTCACAGGTCAGAGGTGTCGACAGCGGGCCGGCGCCCCGGGGGACTGGTGATTGTTCGGAGATTCGTCACTCCGTCTCTTCGTCGTATCCTTGACCTTCTTTGACGGATTGGGTAGCTTGATCGATGGGTTTTCCACGGGCTCCAGGGCTTCTGGCTCCGCGTCTTTCGGCGCTTTGGCCGAACCGCGCTCTGGCTCGTTCTACGGTCCACTACTCCCGGAAGGAGACACCATGAAACCCTCCGATTCCTGCGCGGTGCCCGTTCGTCGCCGCGTCCTGGCGATCCTCTTCACCGCCCTCTTGGTTGCTCCCGGTCTCGCCCAGGCGGCGCAGCTCCTGGTCTCTCGAATCGACACCGACGGCAGCTCGCGGGAGATGCTGATCGAGCGACCGGATCACCGGCCCGTCCCCCGCGCCGCGGATGGCGGCCCGCTGCTGACCACGGCGGGGACCCGCCTTCTGCCGCCGGTGGATGCGGCGTCCTCGGACCCGCTGCTCCGCGGTGTGACCATCCTCGTCGAGTCGGTGGGCATGACCGGTGACACCCCGACGCCGACGGACAACGACTACACGCGGATCGCGGAGGCCATCGGCGCCATCGGGGCCGTGGGTGACGGCACCATCGTGAGGCTGGTGGGCACCTTCGACTGGAGCGAGAGCAACGCCCTGGCATCGTGGGCGGCCCAGGGCTACGAGATCCTCGCGCCGGCGGGGGTCGCCAACGCCTTCGTCCGCGCCGAAGCCCTCGGCGAAGCCATCATCGAAGGCCCCGGTGACCTGCCGGAGGTCTATGGCGAGGGGTTTCTCTTCCTCTACTCCGGCACCTACCGCGGCTGGACCATCGAGAACCTCGACCTCCGTGGCTTCGACTGGACCATGGGGATGTTCTACGTCCAGGGAAGCAGCTCGACGACCGATTTCAACGACGTCACCATCGCCAGCAACCGCTTCGAGATGCCCGCGGATCTCAACGCCAATGCCGCTCCCAACGACACCTTCCAGAACATCGGTCTGCACTTCGCCTTCGGCACCAACCAAACCATCGCGGGCAATGAGTTCGTCCTTCCCGGCGACGGCGTGAGCGACACCGGGGGAATGACACCCGCCAGCGCCGCCAGCGTCGTCATGCAGTCGAACACCAGTGGTGGCGCGGTCTACGACGGCCTGTTGATCACCGGCAATCTGATGCGCATCACCGGGGCGCAGAACGCCGATCCGGAGCGGATCTACGGCATCTGGGAGAACGCTGCCGCCCACACCTCGAACATCACGGTGTCGGACAACATCTTCCTCAACGAAGACGCGGGCAACCTTCCCTTCGCCAACTTCCAGCGTGCCTTCCGGGTCACCTCGCACTCGTCGATGACCACGACCGTGACCTACTCGGGCAACGTCGCCGAGGGTGCCAACATCGGTATCCACTGGATCGGCGACGGATACACCTCGGAGCCCCCGGCCTCGGTCGAAGCGGTCCAGCTGGTGGGCAACACCTTCCTGGACAACGACACCGGCGTCCTGGTGCACTCGGACAACGGCAACACCAACTCGAAGGCGAACCTGGTCTACAACCGGTTCTTCGGCAACGCGGTGGGCGTCCTGGTGGACGACAGCACGGTGACGGCGGAGGACAACTGGTGGGGCTGCAACGGTGGTCCGGGGGCCTCTGGCTGCGACACCGCGGTGTTCACCGGCGTCGGCCTGCTCGACACCGACCCGTGGCTCGTGCTGAGCCTTCAGCTGGGGTCGCCGATGGTCCTCCGCGGCGGCACCGTAGCCGCGACGGCGAGCCTGCGGATGAACTCCGACGCTGCCGACACCTCGGGTGGCGGCACCGTTCCTGACGGCACTCCGGTTGCCTTTGGCGCCACCGGCGGTACGGTAATGCCCGAGGACGCCCTCACCAGCGCCGGGTTGGCGGACACCACCTACACTGCGGGCTCGACGGCGGGGACCTTCGAGGTCTCCGCCACGGTCGACGGCGAGACCGTCACCCAGCCCATCGA
>JAGQSE010000023.1 GCA_020439725.1 Acidobacteriota bacterium | reverse complement strand
CGCCTGATCCTCGACCTGGTCCGACCGACCTCGGGCACCGCCACGGTCCTCGGCATCCCGTCGACCAAGCTGCGTGGCAAGCCCTTCGAGCAGATCGGCTACGTCTCCGAGGAGCAGCAGCTTCCCAAGTGGATGAAGGTCGGCGCCTTCCTGCGCTGGTGCGCTCCCCTCTACCCGACCTGGGACGGCGAGCTATGTGACGACCTGGTGCGCCGCTTCGAGCTACCCCTCGACAAGAAGCTCAAGCACCTCTCTCGAGGCATGCAAATGAAGGCCCGGCTGGTCTCAAGCCTCGCGTTCCGGCCACGCTTGCTGGTCCTCGACGAGCCCTTCTCGGGCCTCGACGCGGTGGTCCGCGACGACCTCCTCTCCGGTGTCCTCGACCTGGTCGCCGAGGACGGCGGCACGATCCTCTTCACCTCGCACGAGCTGAGCGAGACCGAGAGCCTGGCGGACCGCGTCGGTTTCCTCCGCGAAGGCAAGCTGCTGCTGTCGGAGGAGACCGAAGACCTCAGGCAGCGCTTCCGGCGTGTCGAGGTGTTACGCACCGAGCCGGGTCCGCTCCCCGAACCCTGGCCGGAAAGCTGGCTGCTCCCCGAGAGTGCCGGTGCCACCGTCCGCTTCGTCGATTGCCGCCACGACACCGACAGCGCCGAGCGGCTCGCCGCCCTCTTCCCCGACCGCCGCGACCTCGTGGTCGAAGCGCTGCCGCTGCGCGAGATCGTCAAGACGCTGATCCGGACGCGGGATGCGGAGGGTGCCTCTTCCGAGACCGAGAGCTGAGACCGCGATGAGAAGCCTCCGATTCCTCATCGCCAAGGACGGTCCACGGCTTGCCCCCTGGCTCGCTGCGTACTACGCGCTGCTCCTCTTGCTGGTGCTCTTGGCCAAGAACTCGGAAGGGCCGAGTATGGGGGACCTTCCTCGCGTGGGGCCAGATTTGGGGACGCTGTCCTATCTGCTCCACTTGCTGATCGTCGGGATCCTCTTCAGCCGGGATTCGCCGAGCAGTTCTTCGTCCTTCTGGCTGACACGCCCATTGAGCGGCTGGTCGATCCTGGCCGGCAAGGAAGCCTTCTACTTCGTTTTCCTCGCCGTACCCGCCATGCTCACCCACGGCTGGGCCTTGGCGCGTCTTGGGCTCGAGCCTCAGGCTTTGCCAGGGTGGATCGCTCGGGGCAGCAGCCCATTCGTCTTCATCATGCTGCTCTTCGCGTTGTTGGCGTCTCTGACCAGGACGATTCCGAGATACCTGCTCGCCCTGAGCGTCTGTTTGACGCCGGCGGCGCTAGCGGCCCGGGAGGTGAGCTTCGCCTCTGCTCTCGACAACGACTTCGGCCGTGTTTCCGCAGGCGACTGGCGCATCTTGCTGTTCCTCGTCCTTCTGGTCGGATCGGGCCTTCTTCTCGTGCATTTCTACCAGTCGCGACACGCCACCTTCACCACGGTGGGCCTGGCGCTCCTCGTCGTCCTCGTCATCGCCGCCGGACCCTATGGCAAATACAGGGATGCTCGCTGGAAGTCAGCCTTCACGACGGGCTTCGAGCTGGCGCCATTCCCACCCGCAGACGCCGCAGCCTACGCCAGCAGCCTCTCGACCCAAGAGGCCGAGACCGTCGCTCGGCAATACGTGTCCTTGTGGGCTCAACTTTCGCCAACGAGCGGCCAACCAGCCAAGGGAACCTACTACCGCTACAAGAGCCGTTCGCTCGACCTCTTCACTCCGACCGGTGAGCGCGTCCGGCTCGCGATCTTTCAAAGGCCCGAGATCGGCTTCGAGACAGCGTATTCCGAGATCCTCGTCCCCTCCTGGCAACCCGGGGATCCCGCCCTCCGCAGGCGACGGCCTTCGCTTGAACTCGAAGAGAGGGAGCCGCTCATCCTCGGGGCCTCGCTCCCCTCCTACTCTCGATTTGCCGAGACTCCGATGCTCGTCAAGGACGAGGTGCACTTCTCGGAGCATCGGCTGTCGGTCCTCGGCGAACTCCCGCTCGAGCCGGGCGCACGGCTCGAGAAAGGTGCGACGAGGTTCGAGGTTCGCTCCGTTCGACAGCTCCCGCGCGAGGTCGGTTTCACCCTCGAGCATCGGGATACTGCCTCGAGGGCAATCCGATGCGAAGACCTGTTGGTGCTCTACGACCGCGATCTCGCGACCTTCGAGCTCCTCGAGACGCGAAGGCTCTTCGCTCCACGAACCGAGGAGCGAGTTCCCTTGCCGCTCCCGATCCCCGAGCTCTTCGATACTGAGGCCTTCTACATCCTCCGGGACATGCCTGCGGAGAGGCTCGGCCGTTCGAAGCTCGTGGTGGTCCGTGACTGTCGCGTGAGCCAAGGCACGGCGACCATCTCGACGCAAGACGTACGAATGGCTGAGCTGCTGGCTCCCTGGCCCATCGCAGACCTTCTCACAAAGCCCGAGGTCGGAACGGAGGCGGCAAAACCATGAACGCACCGCTGCAAATCCTGCGCAAGGACGTCCAGCACCTGTGGTTGCCCGCTCTGCTCTGGAACCTCTGGGCCACCCTCTCGGCCTTGAACCTCCTTTACGCGGTCGGTCATCCGCCGAGCTGGCACTACTCCCGTGTCCCCCCTGAGCTCATCAGCCTTTTCTACCCTGGATTCAACGGCCACTGGTTGACTTTCGTGACCATGGCGGTCGTCCTCGGCGCGCTCCTCCGAGACGCCCCCTGCTGGGATCCGGCGGCCGGTTGGCTTACCCGCCCGATCTCAGGCCCCGGGCTGATCGGTTCGAAGGTCGCGTTCGTCAGCCTGGTCTTGCTCCTGCCTCCGGTGCTGCTCCACCTGGGAGCCTTCATGACTCTCGGGATGCCTGCGCACGACGTCCTCGCAGCCACCGTCTGGTTCGGCCTCCAGCTCGTCGCCTGGTCTTTGCTGGTCGTCGTCACCATGACCCTCGCGCCGCAGCCCGCCAGCCATCTCTTCGTCCTCTTCGTCGCTCTCCCCCTGTACGGCAGGGCCCTCGAGACGCTCTTCCTCAAGGACCGCCTTCAGAACTTGAAGCCAGCTTTGCTGCTCGACATCTTCAACGTTGCACCGCTCATTCCTTGGAGCCTCAGCTTGTCGGCAGTCGGAGTGCTGGTCTTCGTTGGCTCGCGCCGCATGCCGTGGAGACCGGGCACCCGCTGGGTGGCCGGTCTTCTGCTGGCGACTCTCCCGGCCATCGTCCTGGTTCTCGCGCTCGAGAGCCTATGGAGCCTCGTGAAGCCGGCCGCAGACCTGCAGCTGAAAGTCCTCGCACGCGAGCCCACCTCGAAGCCCCGGCTCGATGCGCTCGGAGCCCTGGGCGTGCAACTCAACTTCGACTTCGACCTCGAACCGACGACGGAGTCTCCCCCCGCGACCTACTGGTTTGTTCAGTCCATGGAAGTCACGATGAGCGATTCGGCGGGAGGTTCCGCCTGGAGGCCCAGAGTTCTTCCCAAGATCGTCTTCAACGATCAGCAGGCCGTGCTCGAGGCCCTGGGTGGGGCAACCCCGAAAGCGAGCTTGAAGCGACTCTCGGAGTATGACCGGCCCTTCAACGAAGGACCGGCTACCAGCACCAACATCTACGTCGATCCCGACACGTTCCTGTCTCGGGCCGCCAAGGACACCCAGCTGATGGGCACAGCCCTGCTTCGCCGCCAGCACCTCAAGGTGCTCGGCAGGTTCCCCTTGAAAGGAAGGCATCAGCTGCGTAGCGAATCCGGCTGGTTCCTGGCCCTGAACTCGACAGGCTGGGGGGAACGCCCTTGGGCACCCGACCCGACTCCCCCTGCCAACGCCGAGCTCGCCAGCCGCCGGTTGATACCCATGCCAAGCATACGGGGCTGCGAGATCGTCGCCGTCGCTTACGACCGCGCAGAGAACGCGGTCCTCGCGGCCTGGTGGCTTCGTCGAGGTCATCAGCTTCCAGCGCTCATGGCACCACCCGCGTTCACCGCCGATCTCGATGGGCTCGAGATCAAAGGCTCGTGGCTCACTCGCGGCGCGGAGCTCGTCGTCCTCGAGGATTGTCTCGAAGCGATCGTCCGCACACCCTTTGTCCTCGATCACTTCCGCATGGAGAACTACACGACTGCCGCTCCTGACCGAGATCGTCAGGACGCGGGTCCGGACTCGGGAGAAAGTGTAGGGGCTCGATGAAAGCTCTGCGATCCGTCCTGACCAAGGACCTGCAGCGAATGGCGCCGTGGCTGGCCGGCTACTACGCGCTTCTCCTTCTGCTGGTGTTCCTTGCCAAGGATCCGCCGGCACCTCGGATCGCCTCCGGGTCCGGCGACTGGGTCGGTCTCGGGACCGTGGCGATCCTCGCCCATCTGCTTCTGGTTGGGATCCTCTTCCGACAAGACTCGCCCGGTGACACCCTGGGCTTCTACCTGACGCGTCCGGTGAGTGGATGGTCGGTGCTTACGGGCAAGGAGACCTTCTACCTGGTCTTTCTCGCCCTCCCGGCGATGCTCGCCCAGACCTGGGCGCTCTTGCGGCTTGGGCTCCAGCCCGCGTTCTACCAGGCTTTCCCGATCTGGTTCGCCCTGGATCTCGTACCGATCCTGACGATCGTGGCGCTGCTCGCAGCCTTGGCGAGAACCGCATCGGCGTACCTGTTGCTCCTCGGCCTCTGTCTCCTGTCTCGACCAGGATCTCATCTTGGACTCGCCCGTTTCACGATCCCCCAGGGCGTCGAGATCGGCCCGACCGATGCCGATCTTTCGACGGCCGCCGTCCTTCTATTCTTCTCCGTGGCGTCGGCCCTGCTACTGCTCCATCTGTACCGCACTCGCCGGCCCGTCGTCAGCATGGTGCTACTCAGCCTGCTAGCCCTTTGGGTGATCGCCGCCAAGCCCTACGAACCGCGTTCCGTGCGTCACTGGGACTTGCCCCCGACCCGAAGCGTGGCGCTCGCCCCGATCTCTCCCGAGATCGCCAGCAGCTTCACAGCCCCAGAGACGCCAGAGCCTTCGGGGCCTTCCCAGATTCGAACGTCATTGTGGAGTCGGCTCTCGGTCGACGGCGCCCCGCCTTCTGAAGGCAGCTATTTCCAGATCAGCAGGTACAAACTCGAGATCTCCGACGAAGCCGGCGAGCACCTGCCTTTCGAGGTCGAAGCGATCCCCCAGATCGGATCCATGGCGGCGTTCTCGAAGGTCCTTGATTCTTCCTGGCAGCCGGGAGATCCGCCATTCCAAAAGCTCGGCTCGAGACCTGACGATGACGAGAGCAGCCCCTTCGCTCTTTCCGTCTCGGACCAGACGTTCTCGCGCTATGGGGACAAGGACCTGCACGTGGAGGGCAAATTCCTCGTCGCCGAGCACCGGCTCGCCTCGCTCGGAGAGCTGCCGCTCGAAACCGGTGCGCGCTTGAAGGCCGGTATCACTCGATTCGAGATCCGAAGCGCTCAGAAATTGTCTCAGCGCATCGGCTTCACTCTCGAGCAGCAAGACCTGGAGGCCGCCTGGACGCAGTGCCAAGACCTCCTGGTCTATTTCAATCGCGAGCTCAGCAGCTTTTACCCCGTCAGGACCCGACGACCCGCGGATCTTCGACAGGAAGGGCAGGTCTCCCTTCCACTGCCTCGACCGGCGGTGGTCACGGCCGAGACCTTGTTTCTCTTTCGAAACCTTCCGCCGGGCTGGTCCCAGAAAGCTGAGCTGTGGGTCGTCCGCGACTGTCAGGTCCGCCACTTCACCGCAACCCTCTCCGCGGACCGATTTCGTCTGGCGGATCAGCTCGCACCCTCTCCCGGGGAGCCGGTCGACTCGAGATCTCTCGCCAACCTGGAAGGAGACGACCGATGAACGGGGTACGAGAGGTGATTCGCAAGGACCTTCGTCGACTGTGGGTTCTGTCCCTAGCGTGGAACGTGTGGGTGCTGCTCCGAAACCTCGACCTGCTTCACATGGCCACGACGCCCTTCGAGAGGGGGTTGTCCGGGCTCGTCGACGCGAAGACCGAGCTCCTCTATCCCGGGTTCAACGGCAGCTTTCTGACGTTCACCTGCATCGCCGTCGCTCTGCACTTCCTGCTCACGGATGATCCACCCTGGGACCCGCGGGCGTTCTGGTCCACCCGCCCGATCTCGAGTCGCCAGCTGATCGGTGCCAAGCTCACCTCGTTCGTCGTCTCGTTCCTGCTGCTGCCGGTACTACTCCACCTGGGACTGTTCCTGGCCCTGGGCATGGCCGTCGGGGACTGGCTGCGCGCGGCGGCCTGGCTGGCAGCGACCCTTCTCGGCTGGTCGATCCTGGTGGTCGCCGTCATGGCGGTGATCCGTCGTCCTTTGGGCCAGGCGCTGACCCTGCTCTTTGCGATCCCTCTCTACGGCAGGATCGCCTCTCTGCTGATCGTCGGAATCGGCTACCCGTCGTATCCCAGTGCCTCAGCGAGCTTCATCGAGCTCCAAGCCTTTCTGCCTCTGAATCTAGGCCTGGCTGCCTTGTGGTGCCTGGTGTTCTTGGGCCTGACGCACAAGCCATGGCGCGTTAGAGACCGGTGGATTGCGCTAGTCCTGCTGACGGTGCTGCCGTTCGCCGTTCTGTTCGTCGAGCTGAAGCTGTACCGGGTGACGATGAAAGTGGCGCAGGGCCTCTCCCTGAGCGTCATCGATCAGGCTCCGACCGAGGATGTCGAGGCCGGAATCTATGGACCTCTCGGCGTGGCTCTCGAGTTCTACCTGGAGACCGCCCCCACCACCACCCCGCAACCGGCGACCTACTGGTGGCTGAACGATGTTGAGGTCACCATCGCAGTCCCGGACCGCAGCCTAGTCCTAACGCCCACGACCTATGCAGGCGAAATCCTCGGCGACGAGCAAGCGGTTCTGACCGCACTGGGCGGCGCCAAGACCACCGGCAGCCTCAAGCATCACGAAGCGATCTACGAAGAGGTGGATCCGCGGCCGTCGGTGGCGGTCTTCATCGATCCCGACACGTATCTGTCGAACAGTGAGCGGGAGGTACGACTAACCGGGGTCGCGCTCCTAGGCGAGACCCACTTGCGAATGGTCGGTACGATGCCGCTCGAGAAGGGCGCTTCGCTGCGTCGGGGCCCGACCACCTTGCAGATTCTGAGCATCCAGAGTAACGGTTCCCGGCCTTGGGCTCTCGATGGGTCCGGCGACGCGCTGGTCCGGGTAGCCAGCCGCTGGATCGATCCGACTCCCCGGACCCGCGCTTGCTCGTACGTCTTCGTGATCTACGACCCGCAGCAAAACACCGCCCTCGGAGCCTTTTGGAACATTGGGTCCCGCGCGCTGCCGGCACTTCTCAGCCCCCCCTCCCTTAGAGTCAGAGCAAGCACGCTCAAGCTCGAGCACTCATGGCTTACCCGTGGCGCCGAGTTGGTCGTCCTCGAAGACTGTCTGGGACCTCTGGTTCGAGCTCCGTTCTCCTTGGACCGCTTCCGGATGGTCGACTACACCAAGGCGGCTCACCGCAAGCGGATGGAGCTCGAAGGGGCGCAGACCACCGCAAACACCTCGGAGGCAGAAAATGGGAGCTGAGCCCGCCCCGACCACTTTGCCTTGGCCAGATCTCTGCTTCGGAGCCCTGCCGCTGCAGCAGTGCGCTGTGCTGGCCGCTCCCCCTGCGCGAGATCGTCAAGGTCCTGATTCGTACCAAGAACGCCGGGGCTGGTGGCGGCGAGAGCGAGAGGAGCCATGTTGACCGAGGTGCTGACCATCTTTGTGAAGGACCTACGCCGTCGGCGCGGGCTGTTGGTGGTTCTTTACGGCCTGCTGTTAGTCGCGGTGGGATGGTGTCGGAGGCTGGCGGAGACCCAGGAGCTTGCGGGACCGGACGGACCGTCGAGCCAACTCCTACCCTCGGCCGTCGCCGCGGCCTTCCTTCTCCTCCTGGTACTCGTCGTGCAAAGCGATCCACCCTACCGCTCCGACGGAACCTGGCTGACGAAGCCGCTCGTGGGGTGGCAGGTCCTGGCCGCCAAGTCAGTGTTCGTCGTCCTCTGCTTGCTGGTGCCCCTGGTCATCGCGCAGTTGGTGATGCTCCACCTTCTCGGGCTACCACGGGCGGCTCTACCAGCGGCTGCGGTGGCAAGTCTCGGCGAGCTCGTACCGTTCGCGCTGCTGGCGATGCTGCTGGCGGCGTTGACAGCGGATCTCGCCCGCTTTGCGGTGCTCAGCCTGGGCGCGGCGGCCGCACTCGCGATGCTCCTCGCCCTCGCGCGGTGGGTCTTCTACCTGCGATGGGGCAGCGAGCTGGGAGCCCACCTTCTCGACGGCTGGTGGAGCCTGGTGTTATGGATGCTCTCCATCACTGCCGCCGGGCTCTTGGCACACCAGTACCGCACGCGACAACGCCGCCCCGTCGCCGGAGTCGCAGTGCTGCTGGCGCTGATCCTGGCGTTGACCGTCGTCCCCTGGACGGGCGGGCTTTTCTGGGTCGGTCCAGAGAGCCACCCGCCACCATCAGTCCATCTGGCACCTGGCACCGAGGCAACCGGTACCACGACACCCGACGGCGGGGGACCTGGCATTGAACCTTCGATTCGCCCGTCGCCTCTTCCAGACAGCTCGGCGGACGTCCGCCGCCTCGAGCTGACCGCCGAGGTCCGCCAGCGGCCCAGCGCGACCTATTACCGTGCCCTCCACGCGGCCTTCTTCATGCGCTATGGCAACGGCCGGGTCGTCAATCCCTCGGCGAAGTCCGCCGGGGTGGTCCTCGGGCTCGAGGCGGCGCTAGCCGAGGCTCTGGCCACCGCGAATCCGGCCGGCGGCGGCGGTCTGCGCTGGCCCACGGATCTGCCGGTGGCTCAGCGCCTCGACCTGTGGGTCGGCTCCGGAGAGTACGACGACCTTGCTGGGGAGGAGGCTGCGCTCAAAGGCCGGTTGGTGGTCGAGGAACGTCGCCTCCGACCGCTTGGAGCGCTACCCCTCGAGGTCGGAGCCGAGCTGCAACGCGACACTGACGTCCTCCGCATCGTCGGTCTCGACCGCATCGGCCCCTTCCTGACTGCGAGGCTCACCCAGCGTCGCATCGAGGGGCTCGGTGCGTCCTGCGATCTATGGCTGCTGCTCGAAGAACCTGCTGCGGGCGCTACCCGGATCCTGCCCCCCGATGACCACTCGAGATTCCCCCAAGAGGACGCCCTGCCCACTCCCCTGGTCCTACCGAGGATCATCACCGCCGTCTCGAGTCCGACTTTCAGGGTCGAGGGTGCATCCGCCGAGGCAGCGTCGCATTCTCCGATCGGAAACCAACCCCTGCGCCTTTTGCCCATCCAAGACTGTCCGGTGGGCCGCCGATCCGCCCTGGTCTCCGAACGCGGCTTCCGCATGGCCGACTATGCGACCCCGATCCGCCCCGCGGCCGACTCCTCGGAAGAGGCTGTTCCGTCTCCTGGAGGAAGCCGTCGATGACCGTTGCCCGCCAGATCCTCTCCAAGGACCTCGTCCGTTTGTGGCCCTGGATCGCGCTCTGGAACCTGGCGGCGTTGGGACTCGGGCTTCAGCTCGCCCTGAGCGGAAGTGGAGCGCCGGTCGATGGGTGGGGACATGCCTTCTGGACCTTGGCCTCGCGGCTTCGTTGGCTGGTCGGTCCGCTGCTGGCGGCGCTGCTCTTTCAGACTGACGGTACCCAGAAACGCGCAGCGTGGCTGACCAGGCCCATGACCGGGATCCAGGTGTTGGGCGCCAAGGTGTGCTTCTTTGCCGTATTCATGATGCTGATCCCTACGCTGGCAGAAGTGGGAGCCCTACTCGCCCTGGGGCTCGAGCCCAGCCGGCTGACCGGCGTGTTCTTCGACGCTGCCAGGTTCTGGGTCCCGCTCCTGGCGCTGGCCGGAGCGCTCGCGGCTCTGTCGCCTGGGCTCGCCTCCTTCGCGGCTGCCTTGGCCGCCGGGACCGTCATCTGCCTGAGCGCCGACCGGCAAGCCCTCGCGATTCTCTCCAGCCGCTACCCGGGCCTCGAGGTCTCGCCACTACTAGACGGTTGGCGAACCTTCGCCTGGATCGCCGTGGTCCTGCTCGCACTGGCGGTGTTGAGCTACCAGTACGCCCGCCGTCGCACCGTTCGCAGCCTGCTCATCCTCGTCGTGACGGTGCCGCTGGTTCTCGCGACCACCCTGTTCTGGAACCGCCCGACGGGGCCTCCGTTGAGCCACCCGCAAGACCTGACGGGCGCCGCTCCTGCCGTCCAAGTCCTGAGGGAGAAAGCGCCGACGCAGGTCGGCGGCTACAAGCTAGGCAGCGAGGGAAATGTCCTCCTCATGGCCCGGTTGACCCTTTCCGGGCCCTCGAAGGCGACCTTCTACGAGCTCAAGGTCGTCAAGGCGAAGCTCGACTTCGCCGAAGGAGCAGCGCTCGAGGTGACCCACCCGGGGTTCTCGGCCCTGGGAATCGAGCGAGGCTTCTCGAGCCTCTTCGACGGAGCTCGCTGGCTGGGGCCACGAGGTTACGAGTGGCCTCGTCCGTTGATCTGGCCGGTGCCGGTCGCCGAGTTCCTGACCCACGCCTACCGGCCGGCGACGCTGACCGGTAGGCTGGAGCTCGACGAGCGGTCGCTGAGCATCGTCGACCGGAGGCCACTCGGCGCGGCGGCAATAGAGTTGAAAGACGGCCCGGAGTGGCTGAGGTTCTACCGCCTTCCGTCCGAAACCGGTACCGCGACCTATCGGCTGTCGGGCCAGCGCCTGGAGACCACCGCAACAGGCCGCGCCTGTCGGCGGTGGGCGGTGCTCCACAACCCGTCGACCCGGGAGATCGCCCCCACCCGCTACTGGGACGAGTACGCGACCGACGGCCAGGCCCGCCCGGCACCGCTGCCTTGGCCGGCGGTGCAAGTCCTGGAGAAGAGCCTGACTCTGGGTGATCAATGGCCCCTCGTGGACCCGGAGTGGATCGCCCAGGCAGAGCTCGTCGTCGTCCGCGACTGCCTCACCGCCCGTTACCAGATCCCATTCCGACTCGACGACTTCATCCCCGCCCACTACACCCCCGACGCACACCGCCAACGGCGCATGGCGGCGGAGCTGGAAGGGCGGCCTTGAGCCCAGCCCCTACACGTTGAACCGGAAGTGCACGACGTCGCCGTCCTTGACGACGTACTCCTTGCCCTCGCTGCGTAGCCGGCCGGCTTCCTTGGCCTTTTGCTCGCCACCGTAGGTGATGAAGTCGTCGTAGGAGATCACCTCGGCGCGGATGAAGCCGCGCTGGAAATCGGTGTGGATTTTGCCGGCAGCCTGGGGAGCGGTGGCGCCGACGGGGATGGTCCAGGCACGGACCTCCTTGGGGCCGGCAGTGAAGTAGGTGTGGAGCCCCAAAAGCTCGTGACCGGCGCGGATGACGCGGTCGAGACCGGGCTCGTCCATCCCCATCTCGGCGAGGAACTCCTGGCGCTCATCCTCGTCGAGCTCGGCGATCTCGGACTCGAGCTTGTTGCAGATCGGCACCACCACGGCGCCCTCGGCCTCGGCGATGCGACGCACCGCGTCGAGGTGCGGATTGTCCTCGAAGCCGTCTTCGGCGACGTTGGCGATGTACATGGTCGGCTTCAGGGTCAGCAGGTGGAGCGGCCGCAGCAGCCGGCGCTCGTCGGCGGCGAGCTCGAGGGAACGAAGCGGCTTGGTCTCGTCGAGCCACGGCTGGATCTTCTCGAGCACGGTCTTGAGCGCCACCGCTTCCTTGTCGCCACTCTTGGCCGTGCGGATGGTGCGCTGGAGCGTCTTGTCGACGGTCTCGAGGTCCGCCAGCGCGAGCTCGGTGTTGATCACTTCGATGTCGTCCGCCGGGCTCACCGCCGCCGAGACGTGGACCACGTTGTCGTCCTCGAAGCAGCGTACGACGTGGGCGATGGCGTCGGCCTCGCGGATGTTGGCCAAGAACTGGTTGCCCAGGCCTTCGCCCTTCGAAGCACCACGCACCAGGCCGGCAATGTCGACGAACTCCATGGTCGTCGGGATCACCTTCTGGGGCTGGGCGATCTCCGCCAGGCGATCGAGCCGCGGATCGGGCACCGGTACGACGCCGGCGTTGGGCTCGATGGTGCAGAAGGGGAAGTTCTCCGCCGCGATCCCCGAGCGGGTGAGGGCGTTGAAGAGGGTCGACTTGCCCACGTTGGGCAGACCGACGATGCCGCAGTTGAATCCCATGATGTATTTCCGATGACGTGGAAGGTTCGAGGGCCCCGCCTTGGGGGCCGAGGCGACCGTGGATCCGAGGTGACGTTGGAGCCTAGCAGCCGATGGGGCTGGCTGCGCAGCGAGAGAGTCTACCCGCTGACGGGCTCCGGGCGATGGAGCGATTGCAGCGAGCGCGCCGACAACCCGTCCTTGCGCATGGCGGCGATGCCTTCGACCGCGGCGCGGGCACCGGACAGGGTGGTGATACAGGGGATGTCATAGCGCAGCGCCGTCTGGCGGATGACCATGTCGTCCTTTTGCGACTCGCGCCCCAGCGGCGTGTTGACCACCAGGTCGATCTCGCCGTTGATCAACAGGTCGGCGACATGGGGCCGCTGCTCGTGGACCTTGCGCACGCGCTCGACCTCGAGACCCTGCTCCTTGAGGAAGCTGGCGGTGCCGTGGGTCGAGCACAGGCGGAAACCCAGCTGACGGAGCCGGAGGGCGATGGGCAGCAGAGCCTCCTTGTCCTGATCGTGGACCGACAGGAAGGCCGAGCCCTTGAGCGGCAGACGATGCCCCGCACCCAGCCAGGCCTTGGCGAAGGCGTTGCCAAAGCTGTCGCTGTGACCCATGACCTCCCCCGTCGACTTCATCTCGGGACCGAGCACCGGATCGACACCGGGGAAACGGCGGAAGGGGAAGACCGGCGCCTTGACGAAGACCCCGGGCACCGGCGGCTCTTCGGTGAAGCCCAGCTCCTCGAGGCTCTTGCCGACCATCAGCTGCGCCGCCAGCCGCACCAGCGGCACCCCCACCGCCTTGGCGATGAAGGGCACGGTGCGCGACGCCCGCGGGTTGACCTCGAGGACATAGACCTGCCCCTGATAGACCGCGAACTGGATGTTCATGAGCCCGACGACGCCGAGGCGGATTGCCAAGCGGCGGCCGATCTCGCGCATCTCGTCCTGGAGCTCGGCGGAGACCCGGTAGGGCGGTAGCACCGCCGCCGAATCGCCGGAGTGGATCCCGGCCTCCTCGATGT
>JAGQSE010000400.1 GCA_020439725.1 Acidobacteriota bacterium | reverse complement strand
ACCGCGGTGACGGCACCTTCGAGGAGGTGACGCAGGTCGCAGGTCCGGGGAGCCACCCGGGGGCCACCCTCGGCGCCGTCGCCGCCGATTTCAACGGTGACGGCTGGCCGGACCTCTATCTGGCCAACGACCAGATGTCCAACGAGCTGTGGATCAACGGGCACGACGGCACCTTCTCGGAGGAGGGGCTCCTCGGCGGTGCCGCGTTGAGCGGTGACGGTCAGCCGCAGGCGAGCATGGGGGTCGACGCCGGTGATTTCGACGGCGACGGCGACGAGGACCTTTTCTTGTCGCACCTGAGCCGTGAGACCAACACGCTCTACCTGAACGACGGCTCCGCGGTGTTCGAGGACGCTACCGCGCGCGCCGGGCTGGCGGCGCCGAGCTGGGAGTACACCGGCTTCGGCACCGCCTGGTTCGACTACGACAACGACGGGCGGCTCGATCTCCTGGTGGTCAACGGCGCCGTCAAGCTCCTCGAACCGCAGGTCCGAGCCGGCGAGGTCTTGCCTCTCCGGCAGCCGGACCAGCTCTACCACAACCTGGGTGGCGGGCGCTTCGAGGCCGTCGAGGTGGCTGGCACCGCGCTGTCGACGGCCAAGGTCAGCCGCGGTGCGGCCTTCGGTGATCTCGACGACGACGGCGACATCGATGTGGTCGTCGTCGACAACGGCAGCGCGGCGCGGCTGCTCGAGAACCGGGTCGGGGCGAAAAGCTCGTGGCTGGGCCTGCGTCTGGTCGAGAGCCATGGCCGCGACGCCCTGGGTGCCGTCGTCATCCTCCACCGAGCCGATGGCGGCTCGATCCTTCGCCGGGTGTCGACGGCGGGCAGCTATGCCAGTGCGCGGGATCCACGGCTGGTCTTCGGGCTGGACGACGGCTCCCCTCCCGAGCGCATCGAGGTCCGGTGGCCCGACGGCACGCGAGAGACCTGGCCGGCGCCTTCGGTCGGGAGGTACACGACGCTCCACGAGGGGACCGGCGAGGTGATGCATTGAGCTGTTCCGGGTTCGCCGGAGCCCTGCGCATCGCTCACTCCTTGTTGGTCACCGCGGTCCTGGGGGCGCTCGTGCTCGTCGCCGGCTGCGGCCGAGGCGGGGACCGTGCGGAGCTCGAAGAGGTTCCTCGACCGAAGCTGGAGCGTGTCGAGCCGGCGGTGCGGAAGCAGCTCGAAGAGCGCCGTGCGGCCGTCGACACGGCCCTCGCGGACAGCGCCGACGACCGGGAGCTGGCCAAGACCTACGGTGAGCTGGGGGCCGCCTATCAGCTTTACGAGCTCCGCGAGCCGGCGGCGGCGGCCTATGACAACGCCTGCCGACTGGCCCCCGACGAGGCGCGCTGGTTCTACTTGCGAGCTCTCCTCGAGCAAGATCTCGGAGATCTCGAGGCGGCTTCGGCGGATCTCGACCGGGTTCTCGCCCTCGATCGCGACTATTTCCCGGCGCGCGTCCGAAAGGCGGAGATCGATCTCTTGGCGGATCGGCCGCAGGAGGCGGCGGAGACTCTCGAGAAGGCCCTCGAGGAGCATCCGGACTCCGCCGCCGTCTTCTATGGTCTCGGCCGCGCCCGCCTCGCGACGGGGGACGCGGCGGGCGCCGCCGAGGCTCTCGAGAGGGCGCTGGAGCTCGAGCCCGGTGCCGACGCGGCGCACTATCCTCTGGCCATCGCCTATCGCAAGCTGGGTCGGGTGGAGGAGGCCGCCACCCAGATGGCGGCGCGTGGCGAGACGGGTCCGACTCTTGACGATCCGTGGTGGGCGGCGGTGACCGCCGAGGCCACGGGTGCCGGTCTTCACCTCAAACGCGGCGGGTTGGCGGCGGTGGGGGGAAACTCGGCGGCGGCCCTCGAGGCGTACCGCGAGGCTGTCGCCGCCAATCCGGAGAGCGCCGCCGCCCACCAGAGTCTCGGTTCCGCGCTGGCGGCGCAGGGCGATTGGCTCGCCGCCAAGACCGAGCTCGAAGCGGCCCTCGAGCTCGACCCGGAGAACCCGGTGGTCCATTCGAACCTCGGCCAGACCCTGTCGGCGCTGGGGGAGACCCAGGCGGCGATTCAGCACCTCGAGCGCGCCGTCGAGCTCGACCCGAGACGCTCCGAGGCCCGGCTCGAGCTCGCCTCGATCTACGACCGGCAGGGAGAGCGAACAAAGGCCCTGGCCCAGGTGGAGGCGGTCCTCGAGACCGATCCGTCGGACACCGCCGCTCGAGGTCGCCAACAGCAGCTGCTGGTCGCGCTGGGACGAGGGAGCGAGGTGGTGTCGGCGGCCCGGCAGGCGGCGTCGGCGGCGCCGAAGAGCTTTGGAGCACGCTTCGATCTGGCTGCCGCTTTGGCGGTCGCGGGCGACGGCGAGGGCGCGGCGCGGGCCCTCGCGGAGGCCTTCGACCTTGCCACCGACGCCTCGGAACGTGCACAAGCGCGTTTCGCCCAGGGGCAGCTGGCTCAAGGCCGCGGTCAGCCCGGGGAAGCGGAGAGACGGTACCAGGAGGTGCTCGAGCTCGCGCCCGATCAGGACGACGCACGCTTCCTGCTGGCGGGGCTTCTCGGTCGCCGTGGTCGCTACGCCGACGCCGCACGGCAGTTCGCCGTGGTCCGGGAGCACCATCCAGAGCGCGTTGCCGCCTGGCTCGGCGAGGCGACGGCGCAGTCCCTCGCCGGCGACCTGGAAGGGGCGAGCCATACCCTCGAGCAAGGCGTTGCAGCGCAGCCGCAGGGTTCCGCCGCCGCCCTGGAGATGGGTCACGCCCTGGCGCGTCTCCTGGCCACCAGCCCCGGCGGTGACGGAGCGCGGGCAGTGGCCCTCGCCGAGCCGGCCTTCCAGGCGGAGAGCTCGGTGACGCGGGGACGGACGTTGGCCATGGCGTACGCCGCCGCGAGCCGTTTCGACGAGGCGATCACCTGGCAGCAGAGGTTGCTCGAGGAGGCGCGGCGGCGTGGCGATCGAGAGCTCGAGGAGGCGCTCGAGGCCGACCTGGAGCACTATCGGCGCGGTGAGCGGGCGAGCCTCAGCCGCGATGATTCCGAGAGGAGCGCGCCTTGAA
>JAGQSE010000399.1 GCA_020439725.1 Acidobacteriota bacterium | reverse complement strand
CTCTTTGCCGGTGCCGCTTTCGCCGGTGACGAGCACCGTCGCCGGCGTCGGCGCCGCCTTTTCGATGGTCTCGCGCAGCCGGCGCATGGCCGGCGACGAACCGATAAGCTCGTCGGGCTCGTGACGCAGCGCCCGGTTCTCGCGCTGCAGCTGGAAGCTCTCGACGGCGTTGCGCAGCGACAGCAGGACGCGCTCGCGTTGGAGAGGCTTCTCGAAGAAGTCGTAGGCACCGGCGCGGGTCGCTTCGACGGCGGTACCGACGTCGCCGTGGCCGGTGATCATCAGGACGGGCATGTCGTAGCCACGCTCGCGAAACGCTCGGAGCGCCGCGAGACCGTCCATTTCGGGCATTTTGATGTCGAGGAGCACCGCGTCGGGGGCTCCCGCCGCCACCCGTGCGAGCGCCGACGACCCGCCCGAGGCTTCCTCCACCCGATAGCCCTCGTACTCGAGGATCATGCGCAGGCTCTCGCGGATCGAAGCCTCGTCGTCGACCACCAGCACCGTCGCCTTGTAGCTCGTGTCACCTCTCGCCATGACGCCCGAGCCTATCGGAAAAAATCGGCCCACACGAAGTCCTGCCCCGGCCGCGGCGGCCCGAAAGCAAACGGGCCGGCCACCCGAAGGCGACCGGCCCGAACGTCGGAGGAGAGGGATACCGTCCCGATCAGGGGACGCGGACGAAAGCGAAACGACCGATCGGCCGGTCGAGCCGCGGATCCACGGTCACCACGTAGAGCCGCAGGAACTCGCCCGAGGGCACCGCCTCGACGGCCTTCTCGAAGCTCGCCACGTCGGGTGTCGCGGTGCCATTGACCTCGGTGATCAACATGCCGGGACGGACGTTCTCCTCGAACAGCGGGCTGGTCTGCGCCACGTCGGTGATCCAGATGCCCTCGATGCCGTCCGGGATGCCGTGGGCCTCACGGGAGCCCGGAGTCAAGTCCTGGTACTCGACCCCCAGCCACTCGATGGAGCCCTCGCTGTTCGCATCCGTCGCGGCGGCCGGCTCGTCGGTGCCGGGGCGCTCCGTCAGCTCCACCGTCCGCTTGATCTTCTTGCCGTTGCGGATCACTTCGAGCTCGACCTTGGCTCCCGGGCCACGTCCCGAGACGTAGTCGATGAGGTCATGGGTGTCCTCCACCGTCTGGTCGTCGGCGCGGATCACCACATCGCCGTGCTGCAGGCCGGCCTTCTGCGCCGGCGTGCCCTCGCGAACGCTGTTGACCAGGGCGCCCGAGGGCGTGTCGAGACCGAAGGCCTTGGCCGAGTCGTAGTCGAGGTTGGTGATGTCGAGCCCGAGGTAGCCACGGCTCACCCGGCCGGTGTCGCGCAGCTGGGGCAACACCTGCTCGAGGGTGCTCACCGGAACCGCGAAGCCGATGTTCTCGGCGCCGTAGTTGATCGCCGTGGCGATGCCCACGACCTCGCCCCGCAGGTTGACCAGCGGGCCGCCGGAGTTGCCGAAGTTGATCGCGGCGTCGGTCTGGATGAAGTTCTCGAAGGAGATGTCACGCCCGAGACCGAGACCGCTACGGTCCTTGGCGCTGACCACGCCGACGGTGACCGTGTGGTCGAGGTTGAGCGGGCTGCCGATGACCATGATCCAGTCACCGACCCGCAGCCGCTCGCTGTCACCGAGTGCCAGGTACCGGAAGGTCTCGTCGGAGTCGAGCTGGAGCAAGGCGATGTCGGTCTCGGGGTCGTCTCCTTTGACCGTCGCCTTGTACTCGCGTTCGCCGACCGTGACGCGCAGCTCGCGGGCGCCCTCGATGACGTGGTGGTTGGTCACCACCAGGCCGTCGGGGCTGACCAGGAAGCCGCTCCCGCCGGCGTCCTGGCGGAACTCCTGCGGCTGCTGTTGCTGGGGCTGCTGTTGTTGCCGCTGACGCGGCCCGAAGAAGAACTCGAAGGGATCGACTCGGCCGCCCCCGCGAGGCATCGACTCGAAGGACGTGGCGCGGATCGAAACGACCGCCGGGCTGACCGTCTCGGCCAGGTCGGCGAAGCTCGGCAAGCCGGTGGCGCCGGCCTCGACATTGGCAACGGGCAGGACTTGCGGCGGCAGATTCGATGCGTTGGCCTTGGAAGTCAGCTCGATGCTACCCGCCAACACCATGCCGAAGGCGACGGCCGCTACCAGGAGCAGACCGGTGATCCATTGGCGGCTACGGGGTGGTCGATCCTCAAGTGGGGTTTCCATAACGTGGCGATCTCCTTGATCTTCGGTTCGTACCGCGGCAACGGGGCCAGCTCGTACTCTTGCATGAACTCGAGCCAGGCGGCTCAGGCCCTCTCGCCGACCGTTCTGCTGTCGGGTGCAATCCTCCTGCCAGGCTCTCGACGGCATGGCGCCGTCGGATCGCGCCGACCGCGCCTCGGCGCGTGCGGAACGACCTGGAAGCCGCGCCAAATTGGCAGTCGCCCTCGGCCCCGACCGCCGGGGGACGGCGGCAAGTCACCTTGAAATCAATCATCAACGCGCGTATACTGCCTTCGGTTTCGAGCTCGCCTCGTGCGAGACCGCAGGTGGGCAACCGCCCACTTTTTTTGTTGGGGGAGGTTTTCGGCCGAGCCGAGGCCTCTTCGGAGCGGGCGAGACCGAGACCACGGAACCTACGGAGCAGTGCTCGATGGGTGGTACAGGATTGAGCCCGGAGCTAGTCGCCGAGCTCGAGGAAATCGCCCAGGCCGAGGGCTGCGAGCTGTGGCACGTGGAGTTCAAGGGCGGTCGGCTCAGGGTGATCCTCGATCATCCCGAGGCGGTGACCTTGGCCCACTGCGAGCACGTCTCGAAACAGGTTTCGAACCTGCTCGACGTCGAAGACTTCGGGCAGGGGCGCTACACGCTCGAGGTCAGCTCTCCGGGGCTCGACCGACAGCTGTATCGGCCGCGGGACTACGAGCGGTTTCTCGGGCATCTCGCCCGGGTCACCTTCCGCCCCCCCGAGGATCCGACGCGCAAGACCGTCGTCGGGCGCATGGAGCGCTTCGAGGACGGAGTTCTGACGCTCGTGGAAGACCGCGGCGTCGACAAGAAGACACGTCGCCCGCAGACGGCGACCCACGAGATACCGCTGTCCACCATCGAGGTGGCTCGGCTCGAGATCGAACTGTAGGAAGAAGAACGAGTAACGACCATGGCGCAAGCACAGGCCTCTGAAGTCAATTTCGCCGACATCCTGCGGCAGGTGTCGCGGGAGAAGGAGATCGAGCTCGACCGGTGGGTCAAGGCCCTCGAGGACGCCATGGCGTCCGCGGCCAAGAAGCAACACCGGATCAAGGAGCCGGTGCGGGCCAAGCTCGACACGGAGACCGGCCACTTCGAGGCCTTCATCGTCAAGACCGTGGTCGAGGAGGTCGAGTTTCCTCTCGCCGAATGGAGTCTCGAGGAGGCTCGCGACCATAAAGAAGACGCCCAGGTGGGTGATGAGATCCACCTCCCGATCTCGACCGAAGGACTCGGCCGCATCGCCGCCCAGAGCGCCAAGCAGGTGCTCTACCAGCGTATTCGCGAAGCCGAGCGCGAGAAGATCTACGACGAGTTCATCGGCCGCGTCGGCGAGGTCGTCAACGGTACCGTCAAGCGCTTCGAGCGCGGCGACATCATCGTCGACCTGGGACGGACCGAGGCGGTCTGCCCGCGCAGCGAGCAGAGCCGCCACGAACGCTACAGCCAGGGCGAGCGCATCCGCGGCGTCATCGTCGACGTCCACACGCAGCCCAAGGGACCGCAGATCGTGCTGTCGCGCACCGACCCGCGCCTGCTGGTCAAGCTCTTCGAGATGGAGGTGCCCGAGATCTACGACGGCACCGTGGTGATCAAGAGCGCGGTCCGCGCCCCCGGCGAGCGCGCCAAGGTCGCGGTCTACAGCCGCGAGCGCGACGTCGATCCGGTCGGCGCCTGCGTCGGCATG
>JAGQSE010000398.1 GCA_020439725.1 Acidobacteriota bacterium | reverse complement strand
GCCTCGACACCGTTGGCTTCGAGCAGCCGAAGATCGGCGGTGACGACGTCGCCCTCGTCGAGCAGCACGACGTCACCGGGGACCAGCTCCTGGGCCGGCACCAGCTCCTCGCCACCCGCTCGACGAACCCGGGCCTCGACGCTGCCCATCCGGCGGAGCGCCTCCATCGAGCGCACCGCGCGCAGCTCGGTGACGAAACCCAACAAGGTGTTGAGCACCAGGACCGCGACGATGGCGATACCCTCGACCCAATCCCCGAAGACGAAGGAGGCCGCCGCCGCGGCACCCAGCAGCCCCACCACCAGGCTCCTGAGCTGGGCGAACAGGATCTCGAAGGCGGTTCGCCGCCGCGCCTCGCGGAGGCGGTTCTCGCCGTAGCGTCGACGGCGTTCGGCGACCTCGGCACGGCTCAGACCTGCCGCCGGGTCGACCTCGAGCACCCCGGCCACCTCGGTGGCAGGGCGCGCCCAGGCCGCCGGAACCGGCGCCTCGGTGGCCGGGCGGTGGTCATCGAGATCCGCCACGATTCAACCCTCGCCCCGCGTGCTCCCCCGATCCCCGGCCCGATGGCAGAGCCAGCCTTTGAGGTACTCGCCCTCCGGGTGGAAGACCGACACCGGGTGATCCGGAGCCGCCGCCAGCGGAGCGAGCAGCGCGAGCTGCACCCGCGCCTCGTCGGCGGCGGCGAAGAGGATCTGGCGAAAGAGCTTGGTGTCGACGGCACCGCTGCAGCAGAACGTCAACAGCAACCCGCCCGGGGCGAGACGCGAGAGCGCGAGACGGTTGAGGTCCTTGTAGGCGCGAGCGCCGGCGTCGAGGGCCGAGCGGCGGCGGACCAGCGGCGGCGGGTCGCAGATCACCAGGTCGTAGAGCTCCTCGCGCTGCCGCAGGTCGGCGAAGACGTCGGCGCGCACCCACTCGGCACGGCCGGCGTCGATACCGGGCACGTCCGCGTTGAGCGCGTAGTGAGCCTTCCCGCGCTCGAGTACCCGGGGCGACGACTCGACGTGGACCACCCGCTCGGCACCACCGCGGAGCGCGTAGAGACCGAAACCGCCGGTGTGCGCGAAGAGGTCGAGGATCCTGCGACCGCCGGCCAAGGTCTCGGTGAGTCGGCGGTTGCTCCGCTGGTCGCAGTAGAAGCCGGTCTTCTGACCGCCGGCGAGCTCGGCGGTGAAGGCGAGGCCGTTCTCGCGGAACTCGACCGTCTCGGGCGCCTCGCCCCAGATGGTCTCGTCGGCGGTGCCCAAGCCTTCGTTCTTCCGCGCCGGCAGCGCGTTGCTCTGCACCACCGTCCCACCGTCGCGAACCTCGGGCAGAGAGCGGCCGAGGGCATCGTACGCGACGTCGCGCAAACCCTCGAGCCCGGCGCTGGTGATCTGGCTCACCAGGACGTCGCCGAAGCGATCGACGGTCCACCCGGGGAGACCGTCGCCCTCGGCGTTGACCAGCCGATAGCCGGTGGTCTCGGCGGGGACGAGGTCGCGGCGAAGCGCCCGGGCCGCCGCCAGACGTCCTTCGAAGAAGCTCGCGTCGAGGTCTTCGCCGGCAGCCGCCGCGAGACGCACGCGGATCTGCGAGCGCGGCGAGAAAAAGCCGCTGCCGAGGACCTCGCCGCCGGCGGTCTGGACCTGGGCCACGGGTGACTCGGGATCGCCTTCGACCCGGGCCACGGCGCCCGAGAAAAGCCAGGGATGTCCGCGCCGCAGACTCTTGTCTCGGCCGGGCTTGAGGGTGATGCGCAGGGTCGGGTTCACGGTCTCCTCCGGTACCGGCGGCTCCGATCCGCGTCGCGCGGCGGCCGGCGGCGTCCCCTATTGTGACCGACGCCGCACTCCTCCTGGTGAGCCGTTCCGCCCTCGACACGGGGGAGAACCGCTTTCCAGCCCGCCACGAAGTCCGACGAGGCTCCGACCGGCCCTGCGCCGGAAGGGGTTCGTCCGTCATGTCGAGGAGCCGCCCCATGACCGATCGCCATCCCGAAACCGCGCCCGAGGCCGCCGACGGCTTCGAGCTCTTCCACCGCCAAGCCCGTGCCACTCCCGACGCTGTCGCCGTCGACGACGGCAGGGAATCGCTGAGCTACGACCAGCTGGCGGCACGAGCCCTCGAGCTGGCGGCGGCTCTTCGTCGGTTCGGTCTCGAGGACGAGGAGATCGTCGGCATCTCGATGGAGCGATCTACGGAGCTGGTGGTGGCGGTGCTCGGCGTTCTCGCCGCCGGCGGCGCCTATCTGCCCCTCGACCCGGCCTACCCAGCGGGACGGCGGCGCTACATGGTCGAGGACTCCGGCTGCCGCCGCGTCCTCGCCGGGCCCGGTCTCGGCACCGATCTCGGCGGGGTCGAGGTCCTCCAGATCTCTGACCTCCTCGAAGCGACGAGCTCGAGCCCGGCGACCCGGACCGAAGAGCGCGCGGTCCTCGATCCCCAGCGGCTGGCCTATGTCATCTACACCTCGGGATCCACCGGCCGCCCCAAGGGGGTGCTGGTGCCGCACCGCGGGCTCGCCGGAGTGGTCGCAGCCCAGCTGCGGAGCTTTGCCTGCGGTCCCGGGGGGCGCGTGCTCCAGTTCTCGTCGTGGAGCTTCGACGCCTCGGTCGCCGAGCTCCTCATGGCCCTCGGCTCGGGGGCTTGCCTGTGCCTGGCGCGCCAGGAAGAGCTCCTCCCAGGCCCCGACCTCGTCGATCTGCTCGTGGCGCGCCGGATCACCCACGCCACGCTGCCACCCTCGGTCTTGGCCGCGGTTCCACCGGCGGAGCTCCCGGAGCTCGGATGCCTGTGCTGCGCCGGCGAGAACCTACCCGGTCCCCTCGCCGAACGCTGGGGACGGGGCCGCCGCCTGTTCAACCTCTACGGTCCCACCGAGACGACGATCTGGGCCACCGCCCACCGCGTCGAAGCCGGAGAGGACCGGCCTGCCATCGGCATACCGGTGGCAGGGACCACCGTGACTCTGGCCGGCCCGCGAGGCGAGGCTGTGGCACCGGGTGAGGTCGGCGAGATCCTCCTGGGCGGCCCCGGTGTCGCCCGCGGCTACCTGGGGCGGCCCCGACTCACCGCCGAGCGGTTTCTCCCCGATCCGACGGCCAGCGACCTCGGCGCTCGCCGCTACCGCACCGGGGACCTGGCGCGCCGGCGCGAGGACGGCAGCCTCGAGTTTCGTGGCCGGCGGGATCACCAGGTCAAGGTCCGCGGTCTGCGCATCGAGCTCGGCGAGGTCGAGGCGGTGCTGGCGGCGCACCCGGACGTCGAAGCGGCGGCGGCCGGGGTGGCGACGAGTGGTTCGCCGCGACTCCTCGCCTGGGTGGTGCTCACCCCGGGCAGCTCGGTCACTGCCCGACAGCTGCGCGAACACCTCGCCGGCGAGCTGCCCCGTCACATGGTCCCCGACGAGGTGGTGCCCATCGACGCCTTGCCCCTGACCGCCAACGGCAAGCTCGATCGCTCGGCGCTGCCGGTACCCGAGACCGAGTCCCACACCGGCGGTCGTGCACCCGAAGGCCCCGTCGAGAGCGCCCTGGCCCAGCTGTGGTGCCGGTTGTTGGGGGTCGACCAGGTCTTCGCCGACGACGACTTCTTCGCCCTCGGCGGGCATTCGCTGCTGGTCGGCCAGCTGATCTCGCGGGTTCGTCGCGAGCTGGGGGCGAGCCTCGATCTGGGCGAGGTCTTCGAGGCCTCCTCGCTCGCCACCATGGCCACGAAGATCGCCTCGAAACGGACTCTGGGCGGTGGAGACGCCGCGCACGACACACTGCCCGAGCCACCACCGATCCACCGCCAGGGCCGGCACCACGCGGTGCCGCTGTCCTTCCCGCAGGAGCGCGTGTGGTTCCTCGACCGGCTGGTGCGCGGCAACATCGCCTACAACGCCCAGGCTACCGTCGAGTTCGAGGGCCCGCTCCGCCACGACGTCCTCGAGCGGGTGTTCGAGGAGATCGTCCGCCGCCACGAGATCTTCCGCACCACCTTCCGCGAGCACGAGGGGCGTGCGGTCCAGGACGTCCACCCGCCGGCGCCGCTGGTGCTGCCATTGATCGATCTCGAGAGGATCCCCGAGGACCAGCGCCACGACCTGGCGGAGGCGCTGGTCCGGCGCGAGCTCGGCCGACCGTTCCGTCTCGGTGCGCTGCCGCTGGCCCGCTGGACGCTGGTGCGCTTCGCGCCGCGCCATCACCTGCTGATCCAGGTGGAGCATCACTTCGTCCACGACGGGTGGGCCTTCGCCGTGCTCATGGGCGAGGTCAAGACGCTCTACGACGCCTTCGCGCGGGGTCTGCCGTCGCCCCTCGCCGACCCGGCGGTGCAATACACGGACTTCGCCCTGTGGCAGCGCGAGTGGCTCGACGGCGAGGTCCTCCGCCGTCATCTCGACGTCTGGAGCCGCCGTCTCGAAGGTCTGCCACCGGCCCTCGAGCTACCCACGGACCACCCCCGGCCCAAGGTCCAGAGCTTCCGCGGTCGCGGACCCCGAATCGTCCTCGACGGCGAGCTGGCGGACCGGTTGCGCGCCTTCGCCCAGCGCCAGGGAACGACCCTCTTCGCCGTCATGACCGCGGGCTTTTACGCGCTCCTCGAACGCTACACCGGCGCCACCGACATCGCCCTCGGTAGCGCCATGGCCAACCGCCCCCTACCCGAGCTCGAGGCGATGCCCGGGATGGTGGTCAACACGCTGGTGCTGCGCGCCGACCTCGCGGGTAGACCTTCCTTCGCCGAGGTGGTCGACCGCGTGCGCCGCGGCGCCCTCGAGGCCTGGGCCTACCAGAGCGTCCCCCTCGAGAAGTTGGTGGCCGAGATCGCTCCCGATCGCGACCTGTCGCGCAACCCGCTTTTCCAGGTGATGTTCAGCTTCCACGACTCGCCGGTGCCCGATCTCGAGCTCGACCTGCCCGCGGGCGAGCTCCGTGGCACCGTCCTCGAGCGTCACAACGGCTCCGCCAAGAACGACCTCAACGTCGTGGTCATCCCCCGCGCCGAGCAGCGCGTCGGCCGCGCGCCGCGACCCTCGGACCGCGAGATCGTGCTGATCTGGGAGTACAGCACCGACCTCTTCGACGAGGCCACCATCGAGCGGATGATCGGGCACTACCGGGCGCTCCTCGCCGACGCGGTGGCGCATCCGAAGCGCCGCCTGGCGGAGCTGACGATGCTGGCTCCGGTGGAGGTGGCGCGGCTCGAGGAATGGGAGGGCTCGCCCGAGGGCACCGACCCGGCCCCGTTCCGAGCCGTCCACTTGGATCTCGTCGAAGGGGCTCGGAAGACGCCGCGGGGTCCGGCCCTCGAAAGCGAGGGGCGCACCTTGGACCACGGCGAGCTCGACCGTCGATCCGCGGCGCTGGCGGCCGATCTCCGGCGACGGGGAGTCGGTTCCGAGGTGCTGGTGGCGCTACTCTGCCCGCGCTCTCCCGAGCTCGTCGTCGCCGCCCTCGCCGTGCTCCGCGCCGGTGGCGCCTACCTGCCGCTCGATCCCGACGCCCCGGCCAAGCGCCTGGCATCGATGGTCGAGGCGAGCGGCGCTCGGCTGCTGCTCGCGCACCCGGATCTCCGGAAGCATCTCGCGGACAGAGCGGATGCGGCCGTTCCCGTGATCACCATCGACCTCGAGGCCGAGCTCGGCCACGAGGCGCCGCAGACCTCCGGGCTCGATCGGCCGCCCCACCCGGACCAGCTCGCCTACGTGATCTACACCTCCGGTTCAACCGGCACCCCCAAGGCCGTCGGTGTCCCGCATCGCGGGTTGGCCAACTTGGTCGCCTGGCATCGCGACACCTTCGGATCGAGGGCCGGCGACCGGGCCTCGCTGATCGCCAACCCCGCCTTCGACGCCTCGGTGTGGGAGACCTGGTCCGGGCTCAGCGGCGGTGGCTCGCTGCTCATCCCCGGCGATGGGACCCGATCCGACGCAGGCTCGCTTCTCGCCTGGCTCGACGAGCGGCGCGCCAGCCATTGCTTCCTGCCGACGCCCATGGCCGAGGCGGTGCTCGACGACCTCGAGCGCCGCGGCGCCGCGGCACCGCAGTCGCTCCGCATCCTCGCCGCCGGTGGCGACCGGCTCCATCGCTACCCGCCGACGGGTCTGGGCTGTGAGCTGGTCAATCACTACGGGCCCACCGAGTGCTCGGTGATCTCGGTCTCCACCACGGTCCCCAGCGTCACCGAGGCGCGCGCTCCCGCCATCGGCCGGCCGATCGCCCGCACGCGGGCACTGGTCCTCGACGGTGGCCTGCGCCGGCGGCCCCAGGGGCTCCCCGGCGAGCTCTTCCTGGCCGGCGCCGGGCTCGCCCGCGGCTACCTGGGAAGCCCGCGCCTGACCGCCGAGCGCTTTCTGCCGGATCCCACGAGCCCCATCGCCGGCGCGCGCCTCTACCGCACCGGCGACCTGGCCCGCTGGCGACCCGACGGTCAGCTCGAATGCCTGGGGCGGACCGACCACCAGGTCAAGATCCGCGGCTTTCG
>JAGQSE010000397.1 GCA_020439725.1 Acidobacteriota bacterium | reverse complement strand
CTAGGCTCGGCTGCCGTCGCTCCCGAAGAGCGCCTCTCCGGCGTGTAGAATCGATCTCGGGTACGGACTCCGCCGGGCCCATCCAGCCATCGAGGACATCATGAGGATCTACGCTTTCGAGGGGCTCCGCTTCACCGGCGACGATGCCGGCGCGCTCGCGGCGCCTCCCTTCGACCAGATCGGCGACGCGTTGTGCGCTCGCCTCCACGCCCTGTCGCCGCACCACTTCTCGCACCTGACCAAGCCCGAAGCGGGACCCGAGAGGGACGTCTACGACCACTCGGCGGCGCTCCATACGCGCTGGCTCGAAGACGGCGTGATCCACGCCGACGGCGCGCCCTCGCTCTATCCCTACGAAATCCTGGTGGCCGACGGCAGCAAGCGGCTCGGCATCCTCGCGCTGGTCGGAGTCGAGGACCCCGCCGCCGGAATCATCCGCCCTCACGAGCAGACCTTGGGCAAACCTTTCGCCGACCGTCTCGAGCTGCTTCGGCGGACGCAGGTCGATTTCGAGCCGGTGATGTTCCTGAGCGACGATCCCGGGGCCCTCGAGCCACTGATCGAGGAGGATGTCGCCGGCGAGCCGCTGGTGGTCCACACCGACGCCGCGGGCAACGAGCACCGCCTCTACCGGGTCGACGACCCGGCGCGGATCGCCCGCTACCGCGAGGTCCTCGCTCCCTGTCCGGCGGCCATCGCCGACGGCCATCACCGCTACAAGGTCGCCTGCGCCTACGCCGCCGAGACCGGCGCCGGCGAGGGCGAAGGCGCCGGTTCGAAGATGGCGGTGATCTTCAGCCTGCGCTCCGAGCATCTGGTCATCGACCCGATCCACCGCGGCCTGTCCGAGGATCAGGACCTCGCGGCCCTGGCCTCCAAGGTCCGCGAGCGCCGGCCGCTGGCCGCGGCGAGCGGGTCGGAGGTCGCCGCCGCCGTCGCCGAGGCGCCGCAACCGGCCCTCGCCTTCCACCGTCACGACGGCGGCACCGAGCTGTGGCTCCTCGACCCCACCTTCATGCCCGACGACGCCCCGCCGGGCGCCGCGGACCTCGCGGTGGCGCATCTCCACTACGTCCTGCTGCCGACCCTGGGCTTCACCCCGGAGTCCTATCTCGACGGCACCGTCACCTATCGTTCGGACCCCGACGAGCTCTTCACCGAGGTCGACGAGGGCAAGCTCCGGCTCGGCATCTTCCTGCCGCCCATGAGCCCCGGGGCTTTCGGCAAGGCGATCTCGAAGGGGGACCTCCTGCCCGCCAAGTCGACCCGCTTCCTCCCCAAACCGGCTTCCGGGCTGGTCTGGGCTCCCCACGACACCCGCCTCGGCTGAGGGCCGGCCATGACCGTGCCGGACCTCGATCCGGCCCTCCAGATCTCCCCCTACCGCCTGTTCCGCATGCTGGTGGAGGGGGAGACGCCGATCCTCGTCGACCTGCGGCCCTCGCCCACCGAGACCCTCGACGGGGCTCGGCCGGTGGCAGAGCTCGACGCGGTGCTCCAGGGTGAGTCCGAGCCGGTGATCCTCTTCGACGAAGAGGGTGTGGAGGCGGTGGCGAGGGCCCATCGGCTGCAGGCCGCCGGCCACCGAGGGGTCCGAGCGCTCTACGGCGGTCTCGAGCTCTACCGCTTCGCGCTCGATCCAAAGATCGTGGGCGAGGAGCGCTTTCTGCGCTCGAAAGTGACCCGAGAAGACGGTGGAGCGAGCGACGGCTAGGCGGGCCGAGCGCTGGGCAAGCCAACGCCGGGAGCCGGGCGCTCGCGGAGCACCTCGCGACGGAACCTGAAGAGCTCCGCCGGCCGGCCACCGGTGTCGGAGTTCTTGCGCCCGGTGCCCTCGACCAGCCCGCCCTTCTCGACCAGTCGGCGAAAGTTCTGCTTGTGGAGGCCGACGCCGGCCAGGGCTTCCACGACGCGCTGGAGTTGGAGCAGCGTGAAGACCGAGGGCAAGAGCTCGAAGACCACGGGGCGATAGCGGATCTTGCCTCGCAACCGGCCCAGGGCGGTGGCCAGGATGCGGCGGTGATCGAGGGCCATGGGCCGGCCGAGACCGGCGACGGGTTCCGGTACGGGGAAGTCACCCGCCGGCCGATCGCGCCGCGCTTCCGCCACCAGCCCCATCTCGTACAGCAGCTCGTAGCGATCGAGGACCCGCTCGCCGTCCCACGGCGCCCCGCCGAGCCCGAAGGCGATGTCCGCGCGCTCGCGGCGCTGGCGCGTCAAAGCCGGGGATGGCGCCGCCGCGACCCACGGGGCCACTGCCGGCAGCACCGCCTCGTCGAGCATCGCCGGACGACCCGAGCGCCAGTCCTCCCAGGGGAAGAAGCGGTACCAGTCGCGCCATCGGGCCTCGCCCGAAGGCTCCGCCTCGCGCACCAACGCCAGGTAGGCGATCGACACCACCCGTGACCCCGCGGGACCGCGGTTGCGATCGCCAAAGGTGTAGAGCTGGTCGACATAGCCGAGCTCGAGCCCGGTCTGCTGGCGGACGAAGCCGCGGAGCTGGAGATCCAAGGTGCGATCGCCCACCGGGTCCAGCGGCCCGAAGACCAGCGCCTCGACGGTGCCCTCGTCCCCCGCCGGCGAGCCCAGCGTCCGGGCGTCGCGCTGCACCGTCAGACACCGGGGCACCTCCCGGGTCACCGCGACGATCACCGCGTTGAGATCGACCACGACGTCCGCCATGGGACTCCCTCAGACCCCCGCCGGCAGCGGCTCGAGCCGGCGACCGAAGATCTCCGCCAGGTGGTGAGCTGCACGGGCGGCGACCTCTTCGAGCTCGAACCTCGTGCCGGTCAGCGACTCGATGGACACCATGCGGACGTCGGGCAGGCCGCAGGCGACGATGGCACCAAAGAACTCGAGGTCGGTGGTGACGTTGAGCGCGAAGCCGTGGGAGGTGAGCCAGCGCTTGAGGTGGACGCCGATGGACGCGATCTTGCCGCCCTCGGCCCAGACACCGATGTGCTCGGGGCCGTCGCGCCGGCCGGCCTCGACGCCAAAATCCGCGAGAGTGCGGATCATCACCTCCTGCAGGTCGTGGACGTAGCGGCGGATGTCGCGGCGGTCGGGGTTGAGATCGAGGATCGGATAGCCGACCAGCTGCCCCGGCCCGTGGTAGGTCACCTGGCCGCCGCGGGCGGTGGTGTGGACAGTGACGCCGTGGCCCTCGAGCCAGGCGTCGGGCGCCAGGACGTCGGCGCGGTCGGCGTTGCGGCCGACGGTGAAGACGTGGGGATGCTCGAGAAGGAGGAAGGTCTCGGGCCCGCGGCCGTGCCGCAGGTCGTCGCGCAGCCGCTCCTGAAGGCTCACCGCCTCGGCGTAGGGCACCCGGCCCACGAACCCGGCGCGAAGCGTGCGCTGCCCCTCGGCGACGGCGACCTTTCCCATGAAGGCCATTCTATCCGCCCCCTGCCGAGCCGCATCGGAGCGCTCGCCAGGAGCAAAACCACTAGATAAAAAAAAGCGCGGAAACCCGCGAAGGGCCCGCACATACCAAGGGTCCACTTACGCATAGATAGTGCCGACCCGGAAGAAGAACGGGACAGTAGACGAAGATTTGTTCGAGACCTGAATTCAGCTGTCACACGAGTGGCAAGATCCGGATCGATACCGCGGCCCACGGGCAATCCCAGCACCTTGCCCGATCCAGCAAAGCCAGATCGTCAAGACTTCGAATCCCCGGGGACACGATACGGAAGTGCAGAACTTTGGCCTCTTCCGCGGAGCCGGCGAGCCTCGACGAGATCCGGGAGGCACGGCACCGGAGGTGCGATGCCCCCAAACCGAGACCTCCGCTTCGTGCCCCCCGTCAATCCAACCGCTTGAATATCTGGGGACACGATACCGATTGCCGCAGACCGGCTCCCTACGGGGGTTTCCGCGATTGGGGTTCGTGTCCCCGGTTATTCAACGGATTGAATTGGGGCTCAGCGGTAGGAGTCGAGCTCGCTCCAGGCGCCGGTCTCGAGGTGGTCCTTGATCGACGCCATGAAGCGGTCGGCGTCGGCGCCGTCGATGAGACGGTGATCGAAGGTGATCGCCAGGTAGCACATCGTGCGGATGCCCAGGCTGTCGTTGCCGTCGGCGTCGGTGACCACGACGGGACGCTTCTCGATGGTACCGACGCCGAGGATCGCGACCTGCGGCTGGTTGATCACCGGGGTCCCGAAGAGGCTGCCGAAGACGCCGGGGTTGGTGATGGTGAAGGTGCCGCCCTTGACCTCGTCGGGGCTGAGCTTCTTCGACCGCGCCCGCTCGGCCAGGTCGTTGGCGCCCTGGGCCAGTCCCGCCAGGCTCAGGCGATCGGCGTTCTTGAGCACCGGCACGATGAGGCCGTGATCGAGGGCCACCGCCATGCCCAGGTTGATGTCCTTCTTGTAGACGATGTCGGTGCCGTCGATCGACGAGTTGAGCTGCGGGAATGCCCTCAACCCCGCCGTCACGGCGGAGAAGATGAAGGGAATGAAGGTCAGCTTGGTGCCGTTGG
>JAGQSE010000396.1 GCA_020439725.1 Acidobacteriota bacterium | reverse complement strand
AGGGCCAACCCTGCGACCAGCAGCCAGGGGCTGGCGATGGGCAGCTGCATCATCGCCAGGTAGAGCGGCGTCACCAGGATCTCGAGGGCGAAGATCACCGTCAGCGAATAGATCAGCTTGCCGCAGAACAGCGCCGTGGGCGTGGCGGCGAGGCGCAACGCGGTGGCGGTGTGGGACTCCTCCTCGTGGACGAAGACCCGTGGCAGCCCGGAGGTGACGGCGAAGAGCAGCAGCACCCAGAGCAGCACCGGCAGTACCGTCGTGCGCTCGCCGCTACGGGCCCCCAGGGGACCCAGGGACAACGTCACGACGACCAGCGTGGTCAGAGCGAAGAGCCCCAACGTGTTGAGGGCGTAGCGGGTGCGCAGCTCGCACCGCCACTCCTTGAAAAAGACGGCCAGGCTCTCAGCCAGCCAGCTCGAGGTGGTGTGTGACATAGGGAAGGTCCAGGCGGCCGGGGTTGGCGACCACGGCGAGGCCGTGGCGCAGGTGGTCGACGAGGAGCTCGGTGCCGGCTTGCCGGCCGGGCTCGTCGAGGTTCTGGAAGGGCTCGTCGAGGAGCAGCACCGGTGGGCGGTGGAGCAGTGCCCAACACCAGCGCAGCCGCTGCCGCATTCCCGACGACAGGGCGCCGGCGGCCCGGTCGGTGGGCAGCCCGACGTGCTCGAGGAGCTCGGCGACCCGGTCCGGTGCCAGGCGCCGCAGGCGGGCGAAGAAGAGCAGGTTCTCCTCCGTCGTCAGCTCCTCGTAGAAGGCCAGGTCCGGTGCCGCGTAGCCGACGGCGCGGCGGATCTCGTCGATGCTCAGCTCGCGCCCGTCGAGGCTCAGCTCGACGCGGCCGCGATCCGGGGCCAGGAGCCCCGCCAGGCATTTGAGCAAGGTGCTCTTGCCCGAGCCGTTGGCGCCGGTGACCAAGAGGATCTCGCCGGTGGTGGCGGCGCCAGCGACGTTGCGCAGCACCGACAGCCGACCAAAGCTGCGATAGAGCTCCGTGAACCGGAGCCGGGGAACGGGCGGTGAGGCTTGAGCCGCTTCGGTGGTCGGGGGCACGGGCGCGATTATAGGCGGCTTCGCTCGACCTTGCCGGCGTTGATCGTGCCGCGTAGGATGCCTGGCAATGTTCCTCAAGTCCCCTGTCCTTCGTCGCCGAGCCCCGCGGACGGCCCTCGGCGCCTTGCTGGCGGCTCTGCTCGCCGTCGCCGGCTGTGCGCCGGGGGGCGGTGTCGCGCTGCCCAAGCCCCTACCCTCGGCGCGCGCCCTCTACGACGTTCCCGATCTCGAGCTGCGAGCGTTGCTCCTGTTGCTCGCCGACCGCCGCCTCTTCGAGCCCCTCACCGTCGAACGTGCCTTCGACGGTGACGAGGAGCTGCGCTACGAGCTGGCGGTGACGCTGGGCAGGATCGGAGACCGCGCCGGCCTGTCGACGCTCCAGGCCTTGCTCCTCGACGAGTCGCCGCGGGTGCGGCGGGCGGCGGTCTTCTCGCTCGGGGTTCTCGGCCGGCCCGAGGCACAGAGACAGCTCCTCAAGCTGGCTGCCGGGGGGGACCGCGAGACAGCGGTCTTGGCGGTGGCGGCGCTGGCGCGGTGCGGGACCTCGGTGGCCGACGTCGGTGAGGCGCTGGTGGGTCTCGACTCGAACGAGATCTGGTATCGGTTGCTGCCCTCGCTCTATCTCTTCCCCGGGGAGGCACCGGTGCCGTTGGCGCGGCTCGGGCTCGAACAGGCGCCGACGCCGGAGCTCAAGGCCTGGGCCGCCTACGCGCTGGCTCACGACCCCAAGGCGGGGACCGAGGACGACCAGCGCGGTCTCCTCGCCTCGACCGATCCTTGGCAGCGAGCGCTTGGCGCCCAGGCGCTGGGCCGGATCGGTGACGGCAGCGACCTCGAACGGCTGCGTCCCCTGCTCGCTGACGGCGATGAGTCGACGGTGATCGCGACCCTCGAGGCGGGAGCCCGGCTGGTGGCCTCGGCCCGCGGCGCCGCCCCGGCCTCCTGG
>JAGQSE010000395.1:16392-17765 GCA_020439725.1 Acidobacteriota bacterium | reverse complement strand
GATCCTGTCCATCGACATCGCCGACGTCGACGTCGGCGCCAACGTCGGCGCGGCGCTCCAGATCGATCAGGCCGAGGCCGACAAGAAGGTCGCCCAGGCGCGCGCCGAGTCGCGCCGCGCCATGGCCGTGGCGCAGGAGCAGGAGATGCGCGCCCGCACCCAGGAGATGCGCGCCAAGCTCATTGAGGCCGAGGCCGAGGTGCCCATGGCCATCGCCGAGTCCTTCCGTTCGGGCAATCTCGGGATCATGGATTACTACCGCATGCGCAACATCATGGCCGACACCGACATGCGCTCGTCGATCTCGTCCCAGACCCAGAAGCCTGCGGACAAGAAGGACGGCGGTGAGAGCTGAGACACGGGCAGGGCGGGTAGGCTGAGCGATGCCCAACGATCTGGTTGAGACCATCGCCACGCTGGCGATCATCGTCGGCTGGGGGCTCCTCTCGGTGCTCCGGGGAGTGTTGCGCAAGGAGAAGCAGAAGCCTCGGCCGCCTGCGCCGGAGCGGCAGGGAAGCTCCACGGAGCCCGCTAGCTCGGCGTTTCCGCCGCCTCCCCCGCGCCCCGCGGTGGCGCCCCGCCCGGCCGCCGATCGTCAGCGCCCCTTCGCTTCCGCGCGGATGCCGCCACCCCCGCCGGCGGCTCAGCCAGCTGGGCCTGCGGCGTCCTCGCCGGAAGAGGAGATGCGGCGGCGGGCGGCGGAGGTCTTCCGCCGCCTGGGGCTCGACGTCGACGAGATGAGCGGACGGTCCGGTGACCGCCCGGCCGCTCGCCCGGCCTCGCCGCCTCCCCCGCCCACGGCGCCCCAGCAGCCTCCTTCGGCGCCTCGGACGTCGCGCTGGGATCCGAAGCCCGTGAGCCTCGAGGCGCCGCCCCCGCTCCTGGCGCCGGACGAGAGTCACTCGATGCTCGGCGCGCCCGCACCCCTCGGTGGTGAGGGCCCCGGGCTTCGCCAGCCAGCGGCCGGCGGCGGGCTCGCCCTGGAGGTCCTCGAAGACCTTCGCGGTGGACCGGCGAGCCTCGCTCGCGCGGTCCTGCTCAGCGAGATCCTCGGGCCTCCCGTCGCGTTGCGTTCGCCCGACGATCGCCCGGCCTGATCTTCCCGCCCTACTGGTAGGATCTCCGGCTCCGCGGAGGAAGCCCGCCGCTTCTTCCGCCGAGCGGCCGAGGATCCTCACCATGTACGACCTTCCTGCGATTCGGCGCGAAGTGCGCGCCCTGGTGCGTCTGGCGGTGCCCGTGGCGCTGACCCAGCTCGCCGCCATGACCATGTGGGTGGTCGATCTGGTGATGGTCGGCCGGCTCGGGGTCGAGTCCCTGGCCGCGGTATCGCTGGGCCGAACCTGGGTGATGGCGACGCTGATCCTGGGGTC
>JAGQSE010000395.1:15796-16305 GCA_020439725.1 Acidobacteriota bacterium | reverse complement strand
CAGTGGGGGTTGGTCGTGGCGGCGCTGGCGAGCGTGCCCATCGCCGTCGCCTGGATCTACACGGGGCCCTTGCTCCGTTTCACCGGCCAGGACCCGGCGCTCTCCGAGGAGGCTCACCGCTACCTCCTCGTCCAGATCCCCTGCGTGCCGTGCTACCTGGGCTTCTTGGCGCTTCGCCAGTGGCTCCAGGGGCGTGGCATCACGCGCCCCGTGCTGTGGATCGCGATCCTCGCCAACCTGGTCAACGTGGTCGCCGACTACATCCTGATCTACGGTGCGCTGGGTGTCCCGGCGCTGGGCACCCAGGGCGCAGGCATCGCGACGGCGTTGTCGCAGGGCTTCATGCTGCTCGGCCTGGCGCTGGTGGTGCGTCGCCATCGTCTCTATCGTGGTGGTTGGGAGGGGTGGAGCCGCCAGGCCTTCGACCGGCGTGGCCTGGGCGCGGTCTTCGGTCACGGTTGGCCCGTGGCGACGCAGCTCGGCCTCGAGCTCTGGGCCTTCTCGGGCAG
>JAGQSE010000395.1:14728-15705 GCA_020439725.1 Acidobacteriota bacterium | reverse complement strand
ATCAGCGCGGTGACCCGGGTGGGGAATCGCCTGGGCGCCGGGGATCCGGCGGGGGCCCGCCGCGCCGCGACGGTGGCGATGGCGCTCGGGGGCGGCGTGATGCTCGTCTTCGCGGTGATCCTGATCCTCGGACGCGGTTGGCTGCCCCGGCTCTACTCGCCGGACCCGGCGGTGTGGGCGGTGAGCGCGTCGCTCCTCCCCATCGCGGCGGCCTTCCAGCTCTTCGACGGTTTGCAGGTGGTGGCGTCCGGCGTGCTGCGCGGCGCCGGCACCACGCGCCCGGCGGCGGTGTTCAACTTCGTCGGCTACTACCTCGTTGCGCTACCCCTCGGCGGTTGGTGGGCGCTCCGCGCCGGTGGTGGAATCCAGGCGATCTGGTGGTCCCTTTGCGTGGGGTTGGCGCTGGTGGCGACCATGCTGGTCCTCTGGGTCCGGATGCGTGGGCCCGGCTCGCAGCGGCCCGCCCACGCCCCAGGCTCGTGATTGGGCCCGCTCCAGGCTCTTGCATGAGCCCTGCTAGACACCGAAGACCCTTGTCTGCTAAAGTCCCCCGATCTGCTTCAGTGAACAGGCCCTGCCGGAGACGAAAGCACCGGTAGGTTGGATGAATCGATGGTCTTACGTATGGAGAGCTCGATCATGATGCGAGGAGTTTTTCTGGCGTCCACTCTGAGCTTGGCTCTGTCGGCGACGCTGTTCGCCCAGCCCTCAGAGTCCAAGGATCCCAACCCCCCCACCGGTGACCTGGGTGGGACCGCGGCCGAGGCGACCGGTGGTCCCGACGCGTTCGGCTACACCTTTGCCGACAGCAACGAGGCGAACTGCTCGTACTCGTTCGTCGACATTTCCGGCACCGGCACCTTCCTCTTCGACGGTGACGACACCTCGTCGGGTCCCGTCGCCCTGACCGAGTCCTTCGATTTCTACGGCACCACCCTGACCTCGATCGTGATGGCGTCGAACGGCTATATGTCGAC
>JAGQSE010000395.1:0-14682 GCA_020439725.1 Acidobacteriota bacterium | reverse complement strand
AGCACCGGTGGCGGTGCCCGCATGTACCCGCTCCACGACGACCTGATCCTCAACACCGGAGTCGGCGGCGGCTTCGTCGAGTACTTCGCCGACTGCCCGCGCACCAACGATCGCTGCCCCATCGAGAGCTGCACGATCTTCCAGTGGGACAACGTCGAGCACTTCGGTGGCGGTGGCCCCTGGGACATGGAGGTCATCCTCTACCACCGGACCAACGACATCGTCTACCAGATCGGCGCTGGCAACCCCGAGCTCGGCTCCGGTTCGACCACCGGCGTCCAGAACGACGGCGCGACCATCGGTCTGACCTATGCCTGCAACACCGGCAATTCGATCCCGGACAACACCGGCGTCTGCATCATCGACCCGAACCCGGCGCCGCCCGAGTGCAACCCGATCATCCCCTCGCCGGTCGAGGTTCCGACCGCCAACAACTTCGGCCTGGTCGCCCTCTTCCTGGGCCTCGCCGCCGCTGCCTTCTTCGTCCTGCGCCGCCGCTTCGCCTGATCGAAGCCGCGGGGTAGAGACCCCAACCCGTTTCGTCGAGGGCGCGCCTCCGGGCGCGCCCTTTTTTCATGGCCGACGCGCCTCAGCGCAGCGGGGCGTCGAAGGGGGCGTAGCGTTCGGTGACGTCGGGGGAGTCGTTGATGGCGTGGCCGTCGTGCTCGACCCAGGCGTGGGCCTCGACGGCGGTCTCGCCGCGGCGGACGCCGATGCGGAGCGTGGCGGGGACGCCGTCGCGGCGGAGGAGCCACCACAGGGTGAAGGAGCGGTCGAGGCAGGTGGTCTTCCAGGGAAGATAGCGGCCGGCGCGTTCGACGGCTCGGTGGCGGGAGCGGAGGAGACCGGTGATCTCACCGGCGGGCTTGCGTGGTGATCCGCCGAGCCGACGCACGAGGCGGGGGTAGCCGACGGAGCGCAGAGCGAGCTGGGCGAGGGGGAGCGTGAGGACGGCGCGGAAGTACTGGAGCCGATCGCCGGGAGAGGCGGCCAGGAAGGCGCGGAGCGGCGGACCGGCCACGGGTCAGCTCTCGTTCGAGGGTTCCGTGACCCGCAAGAGGCCGGCGCGTTCGAGGTGTTCGAGGAACTCGTCGAGATCGCTCGCCAGGGTAGCGGGATCGGCGGCGAACTCGGTCTCGAGCTCTGCGAGGATCCGCTCCCGGTCCCCGTGCTCGGCGACCAGCTGCCAGATGCGGGTGCCGACCGCTTCGAGCCCGAAGTAGCGCTGACTCGCGAGGTCGAGCAGCACCGCCTCCCCTTCGAGCTCGCGGAACAGGACCTGGTCGGAGAGGTGGATGGAGCGGGCCATTGCCGACGGAGCCTAGCAGAGGGCGGGTGCGCCGGCGGTGGCGAGAGCGCGAGGCCTCGAGCGCTCCCAGGGGTAGAATCGGGGCCTACCTACTTGCGAGAGGAGAATCTCGATGGACATCACCATCCGGCACTGTGTTTCCTGAGGGTTCCGGCCCAGGGCGGCGAGTCTCGCCGCCATCATCGAACGAGAGCTTCATGTGCCGGTCTCACTCAGGCCCGGCTCCCCCGGACAGCTGGATGTCTTCGTCGACGACGAGAAGGTCGCCGGTCGGGCGACGACGGGGTTCCTACGCTTCTTGGGCGGCGGGTTTCCCGATCCGGCGGAGGTGATCGCGGCGCTTCGCGAGCGCCTTCACGCTGCGGGCTGAGGCCCTCGCGGGTCCGACGGGGACCCTCGGCGCGCGGCGGAGCGAGAGCAGCTCTCGGCGGCTCGAGAGGATCTCGCACAGGGGGCGGAGAACATTTTTCTCGCCGCCGTCGTCTTGCCCCATGAAGGAGCAAGCCCGTTGCGCGCCACCTCTCAATCTGACCTCAACCTCTCCCGCAACGCCTCCGACGGCGATGCGGCCGCGTGGGATGAGCTGATCCACCGCTATGGTGGCAGGATCTTCGGCATCGCCCGTCAGTTCGCGCGCGATCCGGCGGAAGCCGAGGACCTGACGCAGGAGATCTTCCTCAAGCTCTACCGCAACCTGCACCGCTACCGTGGTGACGTGCCCTTGGTCGCTTGGTCCCTCAAGCTGTCGCGGAATCTGTGCATCGAGCACTATCGCCGGACGCGTCACGAGCGGCGCAGCGGCGTCGCCAGCGAGGATCTTCTCGAGCAGATGCCGGGAACCGACGATCCTCGGGAGACGGTCGAGCGGCGCCAGCGGCTGGCCACCGTGCAACGGGCGATGGCGCAAATGTCCCGCGACCTGGCGCTGGTGGTGGCGCTCCGCGACCTCCAGGGCTTGAGCTACGAAGAGACCGCTGCCACCCTCGAGATCCCCATGGGGACGCTCAAGAGCCGGCTGGTGCGTGCGCGCCGCGAGCTCGCGGAGCGGGTCGCCGACTTGGTGCAGCCGGTGCCGCCGGAAGGTGACGGTGCCTGGAAGGAGGCCTCGTCATGGTAGGCCGCTGGCACAAGGACCGCCGCCCCGCCGGCGACCCCGAGGTGCTGCCCGAAGGGCTCGGAGCCCGGCTCCGGGACATCGCACGGCAGGAGATGCTGTGCCGCGACGTCGACCGGTTGTGGGCCGAGCACCTGCGCGGCGAGCTCGATGCGCACGCCTCGGGCCGCATCGTCGAGCACGCGGCGGCCTGCTCGCGGTGCACCGCGGTGCTCGCGGCGCTGAGCACCGCGGTGGTTCTCGAGGTCGAGCCCCTTCCGGCGCGGCTTCGTTTCCGTCTCGCCGGGCTGCGCCGCGCGCTCCGGCCGCCGCTCCCCTTCTATCTGCGCGATCTCCGCTTCGCCGCCGCCGCCAGCTGGTTCCTGGCCTTCGCGCTGGCGGCCCTGGCGGGCGGCCCGGAGGCCCTGGCTCAGCGCGGGCGCGACGTCCTCGGAGGCCCCGTGAGCGGCGCGGCCGTCGAACTGGAAGAGCGCGGCGACCGTTGGACCGACCGCTTGGCCCAGCAGGCTCGTCAGGTCGGGGCCAGCCTCGGTGAGGGCTGGCAGCGTCTCGGGGCCGAGGTCGGTAGCGGGCTCCGAAGCCTCGAAGGTCCATTCCGTAACCAGGCCCCGCCCGCCGCCGACGAAGGGCGGCGTGGCAGCGTCCCAGACCCAGAGACCGTCCACTCCAACGGAGGAGATAGCCGATGACCACCGAAACCGAAACCACGCCTTCGCCGCCCTCGCCAGGCGTCGCACCGCCGTTGCCCAAGCGCCCCCTGCTGGCCGCCTTCTTCGCCTTCTTCCCCGGTTTGGGGCACGTCTACAACGGCCTCTACCAGCGCGCGATCACGTTCTTCGCGCTCTTCGTCGCCGCGATCTTCCTGGTCACGGAGGCCAGGATCGAGATTCTCGGGGTCGCCATCGCCTTCCTGTGGTTCTTCAACGTCCTCGACTCGTACCGCCAGGCGACGCTGATCAACCTCGGCTACGCCACCGACCTGGGTCTCCTCGACCGGCCCCACCGCCTCCGGCCGGGGCAGGGAGCACTGATCGCGGGCGCCACGCTCTTCGTCCTCGGGGCCCTCGAGCTCCTCCACCGCGGCGGCCTCTGGCAATGGCAATGGCTGGCCGAGTACTGGCCCATCCCGTTCATGGCCGTAGGGGCCTGGCTGGTGGTGGCGGCGCTGCGGGAGCGGGCCCGCCACAGAGGGTCCTCGGACGAGGCCTTCCCAGAGCTTGGCGACGACGGTTCCTCACCGATCGTCTGATTCCACTCGGGCGGCGTGCCCACTCCGTGGCCGCGACCGCCCACGAACTGGGCGCTCACGCCTTGACCTACGACCTCGTCCGAGCGCTGGCTCAGGCGAGGTCGTAGCGTTTCATCTTCTTGCGCAGGCCCTCGCGGCTGAGGCCCAGGGACTTGGCGGCGCCGGTACGGTTGCCGCCGGCCTCTTTGAGGTGCAGCTGGATCAGGCGCCGCTCGCTCTCCTCGAGGGTGGGGAGGGCCGCCGCCACCTTGACGCCGCTGCCGGTGATGCGCTTCGACAGCCCGCCGACGCCCAGGGGCTCACCGGCCGGGGTCACCGCCACCAGACGGGTCGCCTCGTTCTCGAGATCCCGGACGTTGCCCGGCCAGCCGTAGTCCTGGATCACCTGCTCGAGCCGCGGGGTCACCTTGGGCACCGGGCGGCCGCTCTTCTCGGCGGCGGTCCGGACGAAGTGGTGGAAGAGGAGCAGGATGTCGCCGGGACGGTCGCGCAGCGGCGGCAGCTCGAGGGTGATGGCGTTGAGCCGATAGAGCAGGTCCTCGCGGAAGTTGCCCTCCTCGACCTCGATCTGGAGGTCGCGGTTGGTGGCGGCGATGAAGCGCACGTCGACGGTCTTGGGGCGTGCTGCCCCCACCGGTTGCACCTCGCCGAACTGGAGCGTCCTCAAGAGCTTGACCTGGAGCTCCTTGGGCAGCTCGCCGACCTCGTCGAGGAACACCGTGCCCGTGTCGGCGGCAGGGATCAGCCCGGTCTTGTCGCGGGTGGCACCGGTGAAGGCGCCGCGCAGGTGGCCGAAGAGCTCGGATTCGAGGAGGCTCGGCGAGACCGCGCCGCAGTTGACCGTGACGTAGGGGCGGTTGGCGCGCGCGCTGTTGAGGTGGATGGCGCGCACGATCAGCTCTTTGCCGGTACCCGTCGGGCCCTGGACGAGGATCGGCAGGTCCGACGGCGCGACCTGCGCGGCGGTCTCGAGGATCTTGAGGAAGCCCGGGTCGTTGGTCAGGATTCCCGGGAAATTGTAGCGCTTGAGCAGGTCTCGCTCGAGCAGGCTGTTGCGCTGCTGGAGCAGGATGCGCTTCAGACAGGACTCGAGGGCGCGCGAGGAGAGCTCGAGGATCCGCCGGAAGAGGTCCAGCTTGTCGGGGTCGAAGAGACGGTCGAGGGAACGGCTTTCGAGGTAGAGCGCGCCGGCGGGCCGGTTCTCGACCTCCAGCGGCGCGGCCAGGACCGAGCGGATGCCCTTGCGCAGGATGCTGTCGGTCTTCGAGAACCGCTGGTCGCTCAGCGCGTCCTCCACCAGCACCGGCTGGCGCAGCGACAGCACCTCGGCGACGATCGAACGGCTGATGGGCTCGCCGAGGCCTTCGAGCTCGTCGCGGCTCCAGTTGCGCACCACCTTGAACGCCAGGCCGCTACCGTCCTTGAGGACGAGAAACCCTCGATCGGCGTGGAGGATCGACAGCGACGCCTGGACCACCGCGTCGAGCATGCGGTCATAGTCGTCGAGCTGCAAGAGCTCGTTGGCCAGGGAGACGAGGGCCTCGAGCTCTTCGGTGCTCCGGTGCACCTTCAGGGTTTCGGTCATCACCACCAGTTTCTCACACTCGTTCGTTGCCCCGCGGCCTGTCTCGGTCGTTCTTGGCGGGGCGAGGGGCGCCGCCGGCGGGTGATTATCCCTGTGCTAGCATCGGCAACGTTCTTGCAGTACGCGTTTCCCCGGAACCGGCCATCACCGCTGGGGCCGCCAACGATCTACCGAACACTCCCTGCTCGGGTCCGCAAAGCGCGGACGAGGGTCTGGTCGGCAGGTCGTCGGCAGCTCGCAGGCGGAGCCAGACGCAGGCGTCCGCGTGACGGCATCACGAGCGGGCCGAGGAGCGGAGTTCGTGGCCGAGACGCAGCGCTCGGCGTCTGGTCTGGCAGAGCGGTCGACGGACCCGGCTCGCGATGCGGCAGCGCCGGAGCCCGGAACCGCTGGACGGGCCGGTGCAAACGGAATCATTCCGGAACCATTCAGGAGGGGAGAGTAGAGACATGGTTACCACGCGCGCCGCCCGGCGCCTCATCCCGCGTTTTTCCTGGTTGCTCGTCGTTGCCCTGGTGCTGCCCGCCTGCTCCGCGGCGACAGCGCCGGCGTCGTCGGCGCCGCAGCCCGAGATCTACCCCATCGAACCGGTCCGCCTGTCGGTGCAATACAGCGGCCGCGAGGACAACGGCCGGGGCGACGGCTCCCGCTGCCGGCTGCGGGTCGATCCCGAAGTGGTCAACATCTTCTATCAGTACGACCGTGAGCACTACGATCGCCTCAAGGATGTCGAGGTCCTGTGGAAGATCGAAGGCCTGCGCCACGACCACACGGTGTTCATCGTCGCCAAGGACAACTCGCCGAAGGGGCTCTTCAACACTCCGAAGACCTACCGTGAGCGCGACGCCTTCTACATCGATGGAAAGAACAACGCGATCCGCTCGGGTACCGCCAACGGTTTTCCCAAGGACCTTCTGCAGAAGGAAGGACCCAAGAAGGTCACGTGGTACTACGACGTCGTGGTGGTTGACGCCAAGGGCGAGGAGCTGTGCTCGGTGGATCCCGAGGTGGTGGTCGCCGGCCACCCCTGAGGCGGCGTCAAGGGGCGCTGCCGGTGAGCTGCTTGAAGCGGGCGTCGTCGCGCAGCGCTGAGAACTCTGGAGCCGCGCCGATCTGTGAGGGGTTGGCACCCAGCTCCACCGCCCTCTCGAGCGCATCGAGGGCCCGTCTTTGGCGGCCACAAGCGGTCTCGACCTGGGCGACCTTCCACGCATCGGGAACCCAGTTCGACGGTTGATCGACGGGCGCCCGGTCCAGCCAGCTGGTGGCCTGGGCGCAATCCCCGAGCTCCATCAAACAGAGCGCGAGAAGCGCGATCCGACCCGCCGTCGGATTGACGCCGACCTCCTCTCGGACCAGGTCTGCACAGGACCGATAGGCCTGGCGCGCCTCGTCGCTCTTGGTCTCCGCCGCCAGGACATCGGCCAGGTTCCGCTGATAGACCGCAACGGTCGGTGCCAGCTCCGCTGCCCGCCGGAAGTCGCGCTCGGACTTCGCCAGGTCGCCGAGCTCGTAATAGGCGTAGCCCAGGTTGCTCGCCAGGCTCGGGTCCATGAGTGGCCGTCGGATGCCGTCGCCGATGGCCACGGCGCGTGCCAGGTCGCCGTCCTCGAGAGCCAGGAGCACGAGGTTCGACCGCGGCCAGAAGGCGTCCGGCGGCGCCGCCGCGTCGGCCTCCTGCCACAGCCGGCGAGCTTCCTCGCGGCGCTTCTGGGCGTGGCGGATCAACCCCAGCTGGTTCAGGAAGTCCCAGTAGCCGGGCTTGAGCTCGAGCGCCTTCTCGAGGCTCGCTACGGCCTCGTCGTAGCGCTGTTGCTGCTGGTAGGCGATGGCGGTGTCGAGGAGCGCCTCGGACTCGGCCTCGGGATCTTCGGCGGCGAGGGAGAATTGCTCGAGGGCGTCGTCGTAGTGGCCCTGCTCGAGATAGACGCGGCCCAGCGCCGAGCGCGCAGCGGCATCGTCCGGGGCCAGCTCGAGGGCGTGGACGGCGTCGCTCTCGGCGCGCTCGAGGAGCTCCGGACCGCCGCCGGTGCGGTAGCCGAGGCGCAACGCGTTGCTCCGCGCGGAGAGCGCCGGAACGTAGTCCTCGTCGCGCTGGATCGCCAGGTCGAAGTAGACGACGCTTTCGAGGGGAGTTCGCGAGTGCCGCACATCCGCCAGCGCGGCTCGACCGAGGTCGTAGAAGTCCTTGGCCTCGAGGGCACGGCCGCCGCCGATCGAGTGCCAGGTCAGGAGCACGGCCCTCGCCTGGGCCGCGATCTGCGCGTGCTCGGCGCCCAGCTCGTCCTCGCTGCCGGTCCACGATCGGCTCCACAGCACCAGCTGGCGAGCGCTGCGCAAGGCCAGGGAGGCGCGGAGACGGGGACCGTCGGCGACCCGTTGCAGATCTCCGCCGAGGACGCCGTCGGCGCCGGTCAGGCCTGCGCCGCCGCCGTCACCCACCTCGCGAAGCGCGATGCCCGGCAGCCGGGCGAGCTCGTCCCGGAGATAGCTGTCCAGACGGCGCCCGAGGGCGGCGACCTCGGGTCCCAGCCCCAAACCCTCGAAGGGCAGGAGCGCCACCGTGAGTTCGCGCGGGCCGCCGGTGACGTCCGGCGATCGGCGCCCCACCAGAGCCAGGGCGAGGGCGCCGACCAGCGCCAAGGACAGGACGCCGAGGGTCACCGGGTGCTTCGCGAGCCTGCCGAGACGCGCGGTTCGCGAGGCGCCTCCGCCCCGCAGTGCGCGCAACCCGCCGGGTCGCTGCGGCACCGCCGTGACCTCGGTGGGTGCGCCGTCGCGCAGCGCATCGAAGCAGGCCGAACGCACCTCCTCGGCGGTGGCGAAGCGCTTCTCGGGCTTCTGCGCCAGGAGGCGCATGACCATCGTCTCGACGTCTTCCGACACGCCCGGCGCCGCCTGCCGTAGCGGCTCCGGCGTGGCGTTGGACAGTGACCGGACATACTCGATGAGGCTCTTGGCCTCGAAGGGCGGCCGGCCGGCGAGCATCTCGTAGAGCACGACCCCCAGGGCGTAGAGGTCGGCCCGGTGGTCGACCTCGCCCTCGTGGAGCTGCTCGGGGGCCATGTAGGGCGGTGTGCCCATGAGCATCCCGCGGGTCGTCTGGAACTGGCCTTCGCGTTCCGGTGGCACCCAACCGGCGATCTCCTGGCGGATCTTGGCCAGGCCGAAATCGAGCAGCTTGATGCGGCCTTCGGGCGTGATGCGGATGTTGTTGGGTTTGAGGTCGCGGTGGACGACGCCGGCGCGATGCGCCGCCGCCAACCCGTCGGCGATCTGCACCGCCAGCCGCAACGCCTCGTCGGCAGGCATCGGGCCGTCGTCGAGACGCCGCTTGAGGTCGTCCCCCTCGACGTACTCCATGGCCAGGAAAAGGACTTCCGCCGGCGCCGTGCTGCCTCCCGGGCCCGCGAACTCGGGGTCGTCGGCGGTCGCGGTGCCGAAGTGGTAGACCGTCGCGATGCTGGGGTGGTTGAGATTGGCGGCGGCTTGGGCTTCGCGCAGGAAACGCGAGCGGCGCTCGGGGTCGTTGGCCACCAGCGGCGGCAGGATCTTGATGGCGACGGTGCGGCCGAGGTGGGTGTCGCGGGCGCGGTAGACGACCCCCATGCCGCCTTGGCCGATGCGCTGCAGGATTTCGTACTGCGCTAGGCGGCGTTGGATCATCGTCGAGGGGCCTCGCTGGGCGGCTCGCCCACGGGCCGGACCCTGACTCCAGCCGTCGCCGGCCCATGCCGCGGAGAGGCTATCACGCCCTCGTGATAGCCTCCCGACTTGCCTTTTTCGAGGTCCGAGGGAAGCGTCTTTTCGAGAATCCCTGCGTCGCGAGAGGTCCCCATGAGCCCCACGTCCAAGCCGCTGGTCAGCGTCGTCATGGGCAGCAAGTCCGACTGGCCGACGATGTGCCATGCCCACGAGTTGCTCGATCGCTTCGAGGTGCCCCACGAGTGTCTCGTGGTCTCGGCGCACCGCACGCCGCAATGGCTCGCGGACTTCGCGTCGACGGCGGAGGAGCGAGGCGTCCAAGTGGTCATCGCCGGTGCCGGCGGCGCGGCACACCTGCCGGGGATGGTGGCGGCCCAGACCTTGTTGCCGGTGATCGGCGTGCCGGTGAAGAGCCGGGCCTTGAACGGTCTCGACTCGCTGCTGTCGATCGTCCAGATGCCGGCGGGAATCCCCGTCGCGACGGTGGCCATCGGTGACGCCGGTGCCAAGAACGCGGCGCTCCTCGCCGTGGCGATCCTGGCGCGATCCGATTCGACGCTGGCCGAGCACCTGCGCGCCTACCGCGACGCCCAGACCGCGGACGTCCTTGGGCAGACCCTGCCGTGAACGGTCCGATCCTTCCCGGGGCCACCATCGGCGTTCTGGGCAGCGGCCAGCTGGGCCGCATGCTCGCCCTCGAAGCGCGGCGCATGGGCTACCGCGTCCATACCTTCGCGCCGGACCACGACAGCCCGACGGGGCAGGTCGCCGACCTCGAAGTGAGCGCCGAATACGACGACCTCGACGCGGTCGAGGCCTTCGCCGCCGCCGTCGACGTCGTGACCTTCGAGTTCGAGAACGTCGCCGCGGAGGCCACCGCCGCCGCCGCTCGCCACGCTCCGGTGCGGCCCGACGGTTCGGTGCTCCACACCACCCAGAACCGAGTTCGGGAGAAGCGCTTCCTCGCCGCCGGGGGCTTTCCGGTGGCCCCCTGGGTCGAGGTGCGGAGCTGCGAGGACCTGGTGGCCGGGATCGAGGAGCTCGGCTGCCCCGCGGTGCTCAAGACCGCCGGCTGGGGCTACGACGGCAAGGGGCAGGTGCGGATCGGCTCGCCGGGGGATGCGGAGGGTGCGTGGACCTCCCTCGACACCGACGAAGCGGTGCTCGAGAGCTTCATCGAGTTCGAGCAGGAAGTCTCGGTGGTCATCGCCCGCGGTCTCGACGGCGCCATGGCGCACTTCGGAGTGCTCGGCAACCATCATGTGCGGCACATCCTCGATGTCACCATCGCGCCCGCCAAGGTGTCGCGCAAGACCGCGTCGGCGGCGATCGAGCTGGCCGAACACATCGCCGAGCAGATCGACCTGGTGGGGGTCCTGTGCGTCGAGATGTTCGTCAACGCCGAGGGGGAGCTCCTGGTCAACGAGCTGGCGCCGCGGCCGCACAACTCGGGTCACCTGACGATCGACGCCTGCATCACCAGCCAGTTCGAGCAGCAGCTGCGCGCGGTGTGCGGGCTACCCCTCGGCTCGACCTTCCAGCTGCGCCCCGCGGCGATGGCCAACCTCCTCGGCGACCTGTGGGCGCAGGGCGAGCCCGGCTGGGCGTCGGCGCTCCGGACCCCGGAGGTCAAGCTCCACCTTTATGGCAAGGCCGAGCCCCGCACCGGCCGCAAGATGGGTCACCTCACCGCCCTGGGCGCCACCGTCGAGGCCGCCGAAGAGTCCGTCCGCGAAGCCCGCCGCGCGCTCCGGCTCAAGATCGAGACCGGGACGTTTCCCGCGGTGAAGGGATAAGACAAGAGGGGACATGATTCCCCACCGCCGCTCACCCACCGCGGCAGGTGCGACCAAGAGCGGTCGCTGAGCTAACGCAGGCGTTGAGCGATCGTGTCCCCGTCTGTTAGACCAGCTTCGCCTTGAGCGTGATGTCGACGCTCGACAGCGCCTTCGACACCGGGCACCCGGCCTTGGCGCCGGCGGCGAGTTCCTGGAAGGTCCCGTCGTCGATGCCCGGCACCGAGGCTTCGGTCTCGAGGTCGACGCGGGTGATGCCGAAGCCGCCGGTCACCGGCTCGAGATGCACCTTGGCCACCGTGTGGATTCGGTTCGGCTTGTGTCCGGCCTTGCCCAACGCCGCCGACAGGGCCATCGAGAAGCAACCGGCGTGGGCCGCCGCGATCAGCTCCTCGGGGTTCGTGCCCTCACCCTCCTCGAAGCGCGAGGGGAACGAGTACGCGCCCTCGAAGGCGCCGCTCCCCAGCTTCATCGTCCCCGCGCCCTCGCGCAGCGTTCCCTTCCATTCCGCTTCCGAGCTTCTGATGGCCATGGGTATCTCCTGATTCCTGGTGGTGTTCCTAGAGTGGGTTCGAGCCCGCTGCGCGGAGCCGTCAGCGGCGCGTCGGGCGGTCGGTAGCCTATCGCTCTTCGATCGATGGGACGGGAGCTGGTCGAGATCGCGATCCTGACGGAGAGGAAGGCGAGAGCCTGCGGCGCCTCCTACCCCCCGCCGCAGTCGCTACAGCTCGAGCTCCACTCGGACAGGTCGCCGCTCTCGAAGCCGGAGCCGAAGACGGCTTCGGCGCTGGGGGCACCGGCGAGGTGGGCGAGGGCGGCGGCGTTCATGCGCAGGGTCTCGCCGCCCATGGCGAGAGAGACGTTGCCCGGCAGGTCGGTGGTGCGGTGATAGCTCGGGTAGGAGTCCCAGTCGTTCTCGATCACCAGCAGCGTGGTGAAGCCGCGGTTCAAGTACGGCACGTGATCCGAACCGAAGGGGAAGGTCGAAGTCACGATGCGCAGGTTCGTGTACTGGGCCGCGGCGTCGGCGTAGAGGTTCATCAGCGGGATGTTCGACGAGTTCGACTCGAGCAGGCAGTCGAGATCCGCGTCGCCGGTGTAGCCGATCATGTCCATGATCTGCACGCTCGCCAGGTGTGCGCCGTCACCGCTCGCCACCAGTCGGCTGGCGTGGTCGGTGCTGCCGTAGAGGCCCTGCTCCTCGCCCGAGTAGCAGATGAAAAGCACCGTCTCGGCGGGCGGGTGGGCGACCATGGCGCGCGCCAGCTCGAGCACGCCGGCACAGCCCGAGGCGTTGTCCTCGGCGCCGGGGGCGGCGGCCGCAGTGTTTTCCGAGGTCGAGTCGTAGTGGGCGCCGACGATGTGCCAGGTGTCCGGGCGGAGCTTGCCGGGAAGGTCGGCGATGACGTTCCAGGCGGTGGTCGAACCGACCTGGAAGCTCTGGGTCGTCACGCTCATGCCGGGGAACGCCGAGAACTGTTGCGCCAGCCAGTCACGGGCGTCGAGGACGCCGGGTCGGCGCGTGTTGCGGTTCCATCCGGCGAGGGTCACGATGTCCGAGAACCAGCGATTGACGTCGATGGAGTCGACCACCTGTTGCACCGCGGGCTCGAAGGTGGTTCGTCTCACCACCTCGTGATTGGCGCGCTGGGCCGCGAGCACCATGTCGGGCTCGAGGGCGAACACCCTTTGCTCGGGTCGGCGGCAGGCGTCCTCCGCCGCGTGGTCTCCGAGCGGTTCGAGGCTCGGTAGCGCGGGGGCGGCGACGATCATCCGCCCCGCGGCCGCGGCGAGCTCGACGGCACCGGCGGGGGCCTGGGGTCGCTGATGCGAGGCTTGGACGACGAAGAGGCGCCATTCTGCGGGCACCGGTGGCAACACGCGGAGGTCGGTGATCCCGGCGGCATCGCTCAGGGCCTCGGCGCTGCCGGCGAGGAGCAACTGGTCGTCGAGCTCGGCCCACCACGCCAGGCCCTCCAAAGTTTGCAGGGCTTCGAGGCGGGCCGGACCGATCGAGTCGATGTCGGCGACGGCGAGGGGGACGGCGGGCGCCCCGGCTTCGAGACCGTGGATCGGCCCGGCCAGAAGCAGGAGAAGTGCGGCGGCGCAGCCGGTCGCGAGACGTCGGAAAGGGGCGTAGGCCGAGGAGGATTGGTGCATGGCGGTGGGCTCCAAACGATCCGAGAGGCTTTCGAGGATACCACCGGCGGCACGTTCCCGATCGGTGACCTTGCAGGTGTCGATGTCGATATGATATCACTTAGGCATCAACAACTCTGGAGGTGAGGGACGTCATGCACAACAAATCGCCGATCCGTGAACGGACCCTGGCTGCCCCGTCGGGCCTGCTCCTGTTGGTCTTTCTGCTGCTGCTTCTCGTGGGCCTGGTCGCCGGCCTGATCTTCTCGGCCAAGAACGGCATACCCGCCGGGGTCATCGGTAGCGCCCTCGGCATCGCGTTCGTCGGCCTGCTGCTGGCGGGCTTCTTCACCGTCCAGCCCAACGAGGGCAAGGTGCTCCAGCTCTTCGGCGAGTACAAGGGGACGGTGCGCAAGCCTGGTCTGCGTTGGGCCAACCCCTTCTATTCGAAGCAGCGGGTGTCGGTGCGGGTGCGCAACTTCGAGACCGGCAAGCTCAAGGTCAACGACAGCAGCGGCAACCCCATCGAGATCGCCGCGGTCATCGTTTGGCGGGTGGTCGACACCGCGGAAGCGCTGTTCAACGTCGACGACTACCAGAACTTCGTCAGCGTCCAGAGCGAGTCCGCGCTGCGCAACCTGGCCACCGGCTACCCCTACGGTGCCTTCAAGGAGGAGGGGGAGATCGCCCTGTCGAGCCATACCGCCGAGATCTCGGTCAAGCTCCGCGACGAGGTCCAGGAGCGGTTGGCGGAGGCCGGCATCGAGGTCCTCGAGACGCGGATCAGCCACCTCGCCTACTCGCCGGAGATTGCCGCGGCGATGCTCCAGCGGCAGCAGGCGACGGCGGTGGTCGCCGCGCGCGAGAAGATCGTCGAGGGCGCCGTGGGTATGGTCGAGCACGCTCTGGCGATGCTCTCCGACAAGGGCGTCGTCGAGCTCGACGAGGAGCGCAAGGCGGCGATGGTGAGCAACCTCCTGGTCGTTCTGTGCAGCGACCGCCACACCCAACCCGTGGTCAACACCGGCACGCTCCACAACTGACGTCAGGGGTGCCCCCGTGGCCCAACGCAAAGCCTTCCCGCTGCGTATCGATCCAAGGCTCTACGAGGCTCTCCAGAAGTGGGCCGACGACGAGCTGCGCAGCGTCAACGGCCAGATCGAATACTTGATCCGCGACGCCTTGAGGCGTACCGGCCGGCTTCCAAAACGGGAGCCGGCGGTCGACGCCAGCCCGCTCGACGACGGGGAGTCGGAGGACTGAGCGTCGCCGACGTCGGTGGCCGTCGTCGATGGGAAGCGGCCCGAGCGCGGTAGAAGCGGTAGTATCCGTTTCGACGCGTCAGCGTTTCGCGAGGGGTGTCCGGGCGGAAGACCCGGGCTGAGATCAAACCCTTGGAACCTGAACCGGTTCACACCGGCGGAGGGACGGCGAAACGACCCGGTCGGGGCGGCGCGAGGCCAAGCCCTCGAGTCGCCCCACTCTCCGCGGTCTTGCCCTTCATCCGCCACCAACCCTTGGAAGGTGGCAAATGCATCTACGTGACCCCTGGATCGAGGCCCGGCGCGGCGACGCCACACCGACACAGCTCGTCTATGCCCGGCGCGGCGTGATCACCGGCGAGATGGAGCACGCCGCTCGGCGCGAGGGCGTCGAGCCCGAGCTGGTGCGCTCCGAGGTGGCCCGCGGCCGCGCCATCATCCCCGCCAACATCCATCACCGGGAGCTCGAGCCGATGGTCATCGGCAAGGCCTTCCGGGTCAAGATCAACGCCAACATCGGCAA
>JAGQSE010000394.1 GCA_020439725.1 Acidobacteriota bacterium | reverse complement strand
CGTAGCGACGAAGGTCGCGGTACCAATCGTAGTGGTCCTTCGGAAGACCCATCTCGTCGAGGCGTGCGTCGAGCAGGTCGAGGCGCTCTTCACGCTGGCTACCGCCGATGATCTCGCCATAGCCCTCAGGGGCCAGGAGGTCGACACCCAGCGCAACCTCCGGGTCTTCGGGGTCCGGCTGCATGTAAAAGGCCTTCATCGCCGCCGGGAAGCGCGTCACCATCACCGGTCGCTCGAAGCGGTTGGCGAGGATGGTCTCGTGCTCGCCGCCGAAGTCGTCGCCGAACTCGATCTCCTGCCCTTCGGCCTTGAGGATCTCAATGGCCTCGCGATAGGTGATCCGCGGGAAGGTGCCGTCGATGGCCTCGAGCTTCGAGACGTCGCGCTCGAGCACGTCGAGATGCTCGCGGCAGTTGTCGAGGACCCGACCGACGAGCTCGCGGACGAACTCCTCGGCGAGAGCGCACAATCCGTCGAACTCGAGGAAGGCGATCTCGGGCTCGACCATCCAGAACTCCATCAGGTGCCGGCGGGTCTTCGACTTCTCGGCCCGGAAGGTGGGACCGAAGCAGTAGACCTTGCCAAAGGCGGCGAGGGCCGGTTCGAGGTAGAGCTGCCCCGACTGGCTGAGGAAGGCGGGATCGCCGAAATAGTCGGTCTCGAACAGGGTCGAGGTGCCCTCGCAGGCGGCCGGCGTCAGGATCGGCGAGTCGATGAGGGTGAATTCGCGCCGGTAGAAGAAGTCACGGATGGCGTGGCTGACCTCGCTGCGCACCGCCAGCGCCGCGCGCTGCTTCGACGAGCGGAGCCACAGATGGCGGTGCTCCATCAGGAACGCCGTGCCGTGCTCCTTGGGCGTGATCGGATAGTCCTCGACCTGCTGCTCGACGACGGCGTCGCTGACGTGGAGCTCGTAGCCGCCGGGCGCGCGGGAGTCCGCGTGGACGTTGCCGACGACGCTGACGGTGGACTCCTGGGTGACGGTGCTCACCGCCTCCCAGGCCGCTTCCGACAGCTCCTTGCGGCTGGCGACGGCCTGGACCTTGCCGCTGCCGTCGCGCACCAGAAGAAAGGCGATCTTGCCGCTCGAGCGCTTGGTCTCGAGCCAGCCGCGAACGCGGACCGTGCTGTCCACGTGCTCGCCCAGGTGGCGCACGGCGACGGTGGGGATCATCTGTTCCATAGGCCGCGAATTCTAGGATCCGGCCTGGGAGGGGTCAAGGGAGGCCAGCGCCTGGGCGGCGGCGGCCTGCTCGGCGACCTTCTTGCTCCGACCCTGGCCGGTACCCGCGAGCTCTCCCTCGAGGAAGCACTCGAAGACGAAGACCTTCTCGTGGTCGGGGCCCTGGGAGTCCACCAGGCGATATTCGGGCAGGGCCCAGCCGCGCGCCTGGGCGACCTCCTGAAGCTCGGTCTTGGGATCCACCGGCCCGCGCGAGGCCTCGCCGCCGCTCTCGGTCTCGAGCAGCCCGCCGATCACCTTGCGCGCCGCTTCGAGACCACCGTCGCGGAAGACGGCGCCGAACACCGCCTCCATCGAGTCCGCCAGGAGCGAGCGCTTGTCGCGGCCCCCCGAGCGCTCCTCCCCCACCCCCAGCTGGAGCTGTTCGCCGAGACCCAGCCGCCGAGCATGACGGGCCAGCGAGCGCGCCGAGACCAGCGAGCTCTTGAGCTTCGACAGCTCGCCTTCGGGCAGGTCCGGATGCCGTTCGAAAAGCCACTCGGCGGTGACCAGACCGAGCACGGCGTCGCCCAGGAACTCGAGACGCTCGTAGTGACCGCCCTGTCCCTGCTCGTTGGCGAAGGAACGATGGGTCAAGGCCAGTTGCAGCAGCTCGGGTGAACGAAACCGGTACCCGAGGCGTTGCTCGAGGGCGCTCGGGGCGCGGCGGGAGAAGATCATCGGGTTCCCCTCGGGCGGACGCCGCTCACTTGCGCCGGCCGAAACGGCGCTCGAGATCGGCGTCGGTCATCTGCAGGACGATGGGACGCCCGTGGGGGCAGGCGTAGGGCTGCTCGGCGCGGAAGAGCTCGGCGACCAGGGATTCCATCTGCTCGGCGCCGAGCACGTGGTGCATCTTGACCGCGTTGCGACAGGACAGGCTCGCCGCCAGGCCCTCGAGCAGCCGCTGACGCAGGCCCTCGACACCGCCCTCGGCCTCGGGGTCCGCCTCGCCGCGATCCGCTGCCAGCTCGAGGAGCACCTTCTCGGCCTCTTCTTGGCGAAGCGCCGCGGGGATCTCGGTCACCGCCAGGGTGTGACCGCTGAGCGGCTCGATGCGATAGCCGCACTCGCCCAAGGCCGGCGCCAGCTCTTGGAGGCGCAGGCTCTCGGCCGGCGCCAGCTCGAGCAGCATCGGCGTGAGCAGCGCCTGGCTCGGCGTACGATCCGCGGCCAAGTCGACGCGCAGGCGCTCGTAGAGGATGCGCTCGTGGGCGACGTGCTGGTCGACCAGGTAGAGCCCGTCGGGCCCCTCGAGCAGGATCAGCGTCCCCTTGTACTGGCCCAAGAGGCGAAACGGCCGGGTCTCGCCGGATCGGCCGGAGAGTGGCACCGCGGCCCGCTCGACCGGTGGGAAGGCCACGGCGGCGAGCCGCGCCGCCTGGCTCGCCGCGTCGTCGGACCTGGTCGACGGCGGTCGCCCCGGGGCGCCGCCGCCTCCGGTGCCGTAGAGCGGCGAGGGGGCCTCTGCGACCTCCTCGCCGACCACCGCCCCGACGGTGGGCAGCCACGACCGTTCCTCGCCGGCACCGTCCCGGGACCGCTCTCCCAGGCCCTGCCAGGCGAGGGGAGCGCGGGGGCCGTCGGCCGGCGAGCGAAGCGGCGCCGGGACCTCGCCACGGGCTCGCGCCAGCCCTGAGCGGAGCACGTCGCCCAGCCCGCGCACCGTGCCGGGATCGCGAAACCGCACCTCGGCCTTTTGCGGGTGGACGTTGACGTCGACGTCCTCCGGGGGCAGGTCGAGGAAGAGGAAGAGCGCCGGGTACTGGTCGCTCCGCCACTCGTCGCGTACCGCGCGATAGAAGGTGGCGAGCACCGATCGGTCCCGCAGCAACCGGCGGTTGACGAAGACGAAGAGCCTCCGGCCTTGCGTCGTCTCCGGGGTGCCGACGAAGCCGTGGATACGCTCGCCGGACTCGTCTTCGAGAGCGGGAAAGGAATCTTCGAGAGGCACCAGGCGGTTCGCCAGGGCGCTGCCGAAGACCTGGCCGATCCGCTGGCGCAAACCCTCCGGCCCCGCGGCCACGGGCGGCGCGTCGAGCACCGAGCGGCCGTCGCTGGTGACGACGAAACGCACGTCCGGCCGAGCCAGGGCGTACCCCTGGACGACCTCGACGGAGCGCCGCAGCTCGGTCGCCGGGGTTTTGAGGAACTTGCGACGAGCGGGAACGTTGAAGAACAACGATGCCACCTCGAGGGTGGTGCCGCGCCCCCGCGCCGCGGGCTCCGCGACCCGCACCCGACCACCCTCGATCCGCACCCGGTAGGCCTCGCCGCTGGCTTCGGCGGTGAGCATCTCGACCCGCGCGACGGCGGCGATGGACGCCAGGGCTTCACCGCGAAACCCGAGGGTGGCGACCCGCTCGAGGTCCTCGAAGCTGCCGATCTTGCTCGTCGCATGACGATCGAAGGCGAGGAGCGCGTCGTCGGTTCCGAGCCCGCCGCCGTCGTCCTCGACCAGGATCCGGCGCTTGCCCCCGGCCTCGAGCTCGATACGGACGCTGCCGGCGCCGGCGTCGAGAGAGTTCTCGACCAGCTCCTTGACCACCGATGCGGGTCGCTCGACCACCTCGCCGGCGGCGATCTGGCTGATCAGATGATCCGAGAGCAGGTGGATCCGCGGCATGGCCCGGGATTCTAGCTCACGGTCCCGGGAAGGCTCGGCCGCTGACGACAGCCCTTGTTGGGGTAGCGCCGAGCAACGCACTCTGCTACGTTCGCGGTACCTAAAAAGACCTTGCGATCGGAGGAGACGATGAAGCGCTTGTCCTGGACCTGCACCCTGCTCGCCGCAGTAGCCGCCGTGACAGTGACCGCGCCGCCGAGCCACGCCGCGACTCCGGCTCAGATCGCAGCCGAGGAGAGCGGCATCGAGACCACGACCGCGGCCCCCAGCCAGCTGCGCGACCCGTCGGCGCACACCCAGGCCCTCAACGCGTTGCCGGCCACCGGCTTGCTGCTCGTCCCCGAATCGAGCAACGACCGGGTGATGGCCTTCGATCCGATGACCGGCGACCTCATCGACGCCGACTTCGTCCCTTCCGACATGACCAACCTGTCGACGCCGATTCACGCCATCCTGGGCTCCGACGGCAACAGCATCCTGATCTCGGATCAGATCAATGACGTCGTCCAGCAGTACGACCTCGACGGCAACTATCTGGGAATCTTCGCGCCGGCGGGCGGAGTCGACAACTCGATCCTCGACAACATTCGCGGTATCTCCCTCCGGCCCAACGGCAACCTGTTGGTTTCGGTGGGCGGCGGCGCCAACGACGACGCCATCGCCGAGTTCGACACCTCGGGCGCCTACGTCGGCAACTTCGTCGCCAACGGTGCCGGCGGGCTCGACTCGCCCTTCGACATCTACCGCCGGGCGGCGGATTGGCTTTCCGGCGGGATCAACAGCGACATGATCCACAGCTACGACGACGCGGGCATGTCCCTCGGAGCCTTCGCCCCGATCAACACCTTTCCCGAACAGATCGCCGAGGCGGCGAACGGCAATGTGCTGGTGGCGAACTTCTCCGGCACCCAGGAGGGCGTGGTCGAGCTGTCCCCCGACGGCACCACCGTCGTCGGCGTCTACGACCCGGCCTCTCTGGGCGGCTACCGTGGCGTCTACGAGCTGCCCAACGGCAACATCCTGACCACCAACAGCAGCGGCGTCCACGAGATCGACCGCTCCGGCAACCTGGTGCAGACCAAGATCAGCAGCGTAAGCGCCCAGTACATCGAGTACGTTGCGCCACAGGTTGACTGCACCAGTCT
>JAGQSE010000393.1 GCA_020439725.1 Acidobacteriota bacterium | reverse complement strand
CTCGACCTCGGCGGCGAGCCCTCCTTCCTCGATCTCGTCGCCCGCGCCCGCGCCGCCGCCCTCGGCGCCTACGGTCATCAGCACCTGCCCTTCGAGCGCCTGGTCGAGGAGCTCCAGCCCGAGCGCGACCGCAGTCACAGCCCACTCTTCCAGGTGATGTTCGTGCTCCAGGAGGGCACTGAGTCGGCGGGCGATCTCACGGGTCTCGAGATGTGTCTCGAGGGCCTCGCCACGGGAACCTCGAAGTTCGATCTGACGCTCTTCCTCGAGCGCTCGGTGGGGGGGCTCGACGGCCGGTTGGAGTACGCCACCTCGCTGTTCGACGCACCGCGCATCGAGCGGCTGGCGGGGCATCTGGCCTGCTTGCTGGCGTCGGCGGTGGCGCGGCCCGAGGAGCGCATCGGACGTCTCGAGCTCCTGACCGGAGGTGAGCGGGCCCAGATCCTCGCCGAGTGGACCGCCACCTCGGCCCCCGAGCCGGGACCCCACACCCTCGCCGAGCTCTTCGCCGCCCAGGTGGCGCGCACCCCCGACGCCGAAGCCCTCGCCTGGCGGGACGGCGCGCTGTCCTACGCCGAGCTGGGGCGGCGGGTGAGCGCTCTGGCGGCTCGGCTGGTCGAGCTCGGTGTCGGACCCGAGGCGCGGGTGGCGGTGTGTCTCCACCGCGGTCCGGAGCTGGTCGTGGCGCTGCTCGCGGTGCTCGAGGCGGGGGGCGCCTACGTGCCCCTCGACCCCGCCTATCCGCGGCCCCGGCTGGCGCTGATGCTCGAAGACTCGAGCGCCGTCGCGCTGCTCACCGACGAGCGTTGCCGCGGCCTCCTGGGCGACGAGAGCGCCCTGCCGCCGACCTTGCTCCTCGAGGCAGACCTGCTTCTCGAGGCAGACCTGGTTCTCGAGGAAGACCTGCTCCGCGCGGGCAGGGAGGCCGCCGCAGCCGCCGGCCGGCCGGGGCGGTCGCCGGCGCCGGGAAACCTCGCCTATCTGATCTACACCTCGGGCTCCACCGGCCGGCCCAAGGGCGTCGCCATCGAGCATCGGAGCGCAGCGGCGCTGGTGCACTGGGGACGCCGGACGTTCAGCGCCCACGAGCTGTCGGGGGTGCTGGCTTCGACCTCGGTGTGCTTCGACCTCTCGGTGTTCGAGCTCTTCGTGCCCCTCGGCTGCGGCGGTCGCGTGATCCTCACCGAGGACGCCCTCGAGCTCGCCGGCCTGCCGCGGGCGCGGCAGGTGACGCTGATCAACACCGTGCCCTCGGCCATGGCGGAGCTGCTCCGGCTCGGCGCGGTGCCGCCTTCAGTGCGCACCGTCAACCTTGCCGGCGAGCCCCTCACCCGGGCGCTGGTGGAGGAGATCTTCGCCACCGGCTCTTCGCAGACGGGGACCGTGCGCCGGGTCCTCGACCTCTACGGCCCGTCGGAGGACACCACCTACTCGACGATGGGGCCCCAGGCGGCCGGGGATCCGCTACCGCCGGCCATCGGCCGGCCGCTGCCCAACACCCGCGCGTACCTCCTCGATGGCGGTGGCGAACCGGTGCCCGTCGGGGTCCCCGGGGAGCTCTTCCTGGCCGGCGACGGGCTCGCCCGCGGGTATCTCGGGCGGCCGGCGCTCACCGCGGAGCGCTTCGTCCCCGATCGCTTCGCCCACGCCGGTGGCGGCCGGCTCTACCGCACCGGCGACCTGGCGCGCTGGCGCGCCGATGGCGAGCTCGACTTCCTCGGCCGCATCGACCACCAGGTCAAGGTGCGCGGCTTCCGCATCGAGCTGGGAGAGATCGAGGCGGTCCTCGTCGCCCACCGGTCGGTGCGCGAGGCGGTGGTCGTGGTACGGCCCGGGGCCGGCGACGTTCCCGAGCTGTCGGCCTTCGCGGTGCCCGACGACGGCGGCGAGCCGCGCCCCGACGAGCTGCGCCGTCACCTCAAGGAACGCTTGCCGGCGCACATGGTGCCCGCTACCGTCGAGGTGCTGGCGGCGCTGCCGCTGCTGCCCAACGGAAAGGTCGATCGCAAAGGCCTGGCGGCGCGCCGGCGAGACTCGCCGGAAGCGAGCTGCCCGGCGCCGATCGCACCGCGGACGGCCACCGAGGCGCTGCTCGCCGACCTGTGGTCCGAGCTCCTCGGCGGCAGGCCGGTGAGCGTCCACGACGATTTCTTCGAGCTCGGCGGTCACTCGCTGCTGGCGGCGCGGATGGTGGCGCGGGTGCGCGACGCCCTCGAGGTCGAGCTCGAGCTGCCCGAGGTCTTCGAAGCCCCGACGGTGGCGGCGCTGGCGGAGCGGATCGACGGTCGCCACCGCGGCGCGGCTACCGTCCCACCGCTGGTGCCGGTGCCGCGCCAGGGGACGATGCCCGCGTCGGCGGCACAGCAGCGCATGTGGCTCCTCGATCGTCTCGACCCGGGGAGCGCCGCCTACAACCTGCCGGCGGCGGTGCATCTCGAAGGTCCCCTCGACGTCGCCGCCTTCGCCGCGGCGCTGGCGGAGATCGTCCGCCGCCACGAGGCGCTGCGCACGGTCTTCCGCGTCGGGGCCGATGGCGAGCCGCAACAGGTGGTGGCCGGCTTCCTCGGGCTCGAGCTGGCAGCCGTCGACCTGTCGGGTCTCGCGCCGGCCCATCGTGACGCCACCGCCCGCGACCTCATCGCCCGCGAAGCCCGCGCTGGCTTCGACCTCGCCGTCGGACCGCTCCTCCGGGTCCGGCTGCTGCGCCGCGCCGGCGAGAGCCACAGCGCGCTCTTCACCCTCCACCATGCCGTCGCCGACGGCTGGTCGGTGGGCGTGCTGCAACGCGAGCTGGCGGCGCTCTACGACGCCTTCACCCGCGGTCAGGGCTCTCCTCTCGAGCCCTTGCCGGTGCAGTATTCGGACTACGCGGTGTGGCAGCGGGGTGTCCTCGCGGGTCCGTCGGCGGAGCACCAGCTTTCCTTCTGGCGGCAGCGGTTGGCCGGGCTCCAGGCCCTCGACCTGCCCGCCGATCGGCCGCGCCCGGCGGGTGGCGTTCGCCGCGGCGCCTTCGTCCCGGTCGTCTTGCCGGCACCCCGGGTCGCGGCCCTGGACGCCCTCGGCAGGAAGAGCGGCGTGACCCTCTTCATGACCCTTCTCGCCGGGTTCGAGGTGCTGCTGGCGCGCTACACCGGGCAGACCGACCTCGCCGTCGGCACCCCCGTGGCGGGTCGCGGCAGGACCGAGGTCGAAGGGCTCATCGGGCTCTTCGTCAACACCCTGGTGCTGCGCACCGACCTTGCCGGCGCCCCGTCCTTCGCCGAGCTCCTGCGCCGTGTGCGTCACACCGCGATCGAGGCCTACGCCCACCAGGACCTGCCCTTCGAACGGTTGGTGGACGAGCTCCAGCCGGACCGCGATCTGTCGACCAGCCCGCTCTTCCAGGTGATGTTCCTGCTCCAGCCGACGGCGGCCGGGGCCCTCGAGCTGCCAGGGCTCGACGTACGGGTCGACGAGCCCGACACGGGCGCCGCCAAGTTCGACCTGTCGCTGTCGCTGGTGCGGGCCGGCGGCGCCGTCGAAGGGCGCCTCGAGTACAGCCGCGAGCTCTTCGACCGCGACCGCATCGAGCGTCTCGCGGGACACCTGGCGACGATCCTCGAGGCGGCGGCGACGACTCCGGAACGGCCGTGGACCGAGCTGCCGCTCTTGACCGAGGTCGAGCGCCGGCAGATCCTCGGGCCCTGGGCCGGCGAAGAGCCGGTGGCGGCCGGGCCGGCGCGTCTCGAGGAGCTCTTCGCCCGCCGCGTCCGGCAGAGCCCCGACGCGACGGCGCTGGTGGCCGGCGACGACGAGCTTTCCTACGCCCGGCTGGCGGCGCGGGCGGCGGCGGTGGCGCGTCGGCTCGAGGCCCTGGGTGTCGGCCCCGAGATCCGCGTCGGTGTCTGTCTCGAGCGCGGCGCCGACCTGGTGGCGACGCTCCTCGGCGTCCTCGCCGCCGGTGGCGCCTACGTGCCCCTCGACCCGGCCTATCCCGAGGACCGGCTGGCCTTCATGCTCGAGGATTCGCAGGCGGCGGTGCTCGTCACTCGCGAGCGCTGGCTGCCGCTCTTCGCCGGCGCCCCCGACAGCTGCCGTCGCTGGGCCCTCGAGGGCGAGCTGGTTGCCGTGGACGGTGCCGAAGAGCTCCCGCTGCGCCATCACGGCCAGGCCGCGAACCGCCACCTGGCCTACGTGATCTACACCTCGGGTTCCAC
>JAGQSE010000392.1:5916-16842 GCA_020439725.1 Acidobacteriota bacterium | reverse complement strand
GAGATGCCGAGCTCACCGGCGATGTCCGAGTAGTTGAGGCCCGAACGGACCGCGGGGTTCTCGGAGCTGTTGGTGGGGTCGGTCGGCAGCACACCGGGCACCAGCTGCAGGTAGCTCTGGTACGAACGGTTGGTGGGCAGCGACTCGGTGAGCTCGAGGGTGATGTCCTGGCCGGTGGCTGCGCTCGTCACGTCGACGATCGGGTTCTCGGCGGTGACGATCAGCTCCTCCTCGACGGCACCCAGGGTCAAGGTGACGTTGAGCGAGGTGGTCTGACCGGCGCGGACCAGCACGTTCTCGTTGCGGGCGCCGTTGAAGCCCTCGAGGGTCGAGGTCACGACCCACTTGTTGGACGGCGTCAGGCCGGGCAGGGTGGCGACGCCCTGGGCGTCGGTGATGGCGACGCGGGTACCGAGCGCGTCGACCGATTCGGCGCTGACGGTGACGCCGGGAAGCCGGCTGCCGTCCTGAGCCTCGGCGGTCACCTGGATGGTGCCGGTGCTGCCCTGACCGAAGGCGGCGCCGCCGCCCACCAGGGCCAACACGAGGCCAATTGCGATGACGTTACGCTTCATCTGTGTCTCCTCTGTCTCCTCAATTAGTGGATTACCGGCATCCATGAGGTTCAGCCGCGCCGTACCGGCGTGAACCGGCAGGCGGAGCCTCCGCGGATACCGAAAAACCTTGCTGCTGTGAGCAGCAACAATTGTACCACCTCTGTCACAGGATGTCAGCGCTCGCCGTCACCGCGGTCAGGGCGGCAGATCCCCTGGATTCAGCGTTCTGGCCGGGTCTCCGCGCCCCTCGCCGGTGGCCGGTGGCGGTCTTCGATCCAAAGTCTTGGACCGACCATCCGAAAACTTGGATCGCGGGGCCCGAAACGCCCTCAGCGACCCCGGTCGAGGTCCGCCAGCTGGCGCCGCAGGCGGTCGAGCTGGTCGAAGTCGCTCGACAGCCGGATCGCCTGTTCGAGGCTCTGGCGGGCTTTGCGGAGCTCGCCGCGGGCGACCAGGACCTCGGCGAGGGTGGCGTGGAAGAGGGGCTCTTCTGGCATCCGGCGGATCGCCTTGCGCAGCTCGTCGCTGGCCTCCACGAGCTTGCCGACGCTCTTGGCTCGGACGGCGCGGCGAAAGAAGAAGAAGGGGTTGCGCCGGTTGTACTGGTCCGCCCGCTCGAGGAAAGGCTTGGCTTCCTCGTTGCGACCCAGGGACAGGTAGAGGGCGCCGAGGTTCGAGGCGGCGGTGAGCTCCAGGGGATCGAGCTCGAGGGCGTGGAGATAGCTCGTCTCCGCCAGCTGCGGGTCGCCGGCCCGCCGCTGCGCGACGCCTCGGTTGACCCAGGCCGAAGGGAAGGTCGGATCGAGCTCGATGGCCTGCTCGAAGTAGCGCCGTGCCGGTTCGACCTCGCCGGCGGCGAGCAGCTCGGCGCCACGGTTGTTGTAGAAGTGCGCCAGGGCTCGGGTGGTGTCGATGCGTTCCACCCGCCGATAGCTCTTGTCGACGCCGGGAAGGAAGTCGACGCGCCGGAAGCCGTTGTAGAGCTCGACCTCGGCGAACATATGGCGGTTATTGAGGACGATGTCGTTGCGATGGTCCCAGCTCAGGACCTCGTCGACCTCGAGGAAGTAGGCCGGCAGCCCCAGATAGCGCGCCATGGCGACGAAGAGCAGGGTGAAGGAGAGACAGTTGCCGGAGCGCGCCTCGAAGGTCTGGCTGGCGGTGCGCGTGTCGCTGTCGCCGTAGGTGATCTCGAGACCGTGCTTGCCGAAGACCAGGGTCTGGAGCTTCAGGTAGCGCGCCTCGCGGCTGGCGTTGAGGCCGATGTTGGCGTCGAGGAAGCGGCGGATCTCAGGGCCGAGCTCGAGGATCTCCGCCGGCGCCGGCTCGACACCCGAGAGGTGCGGATAACCTCCTGGCGCTTCGGGGGCGACCGGCGGCGGGGTCTGCCCCCGACACGGCACGGACAGGACCAGCGCCAGCAACAGGACGCCCCCCGTTCTCATACCGTGCCCCCGTCCTGGCGGCCGGCGGCACGGTCGAAGGGTCGACGCTCCGGGTCGGGTCCGCCAAGCCCTCCGAGCAGCCTCCGGGCGTCCTGGTCTCGTCCGAGGTGGTGGTAGACCGCCGCCAGGTCCTCCATCGCTTGCCGGTTCGCCGGGTCGAGCTCGACGGCCCGCTCGAGGTGTCCGATCCCTTCCTCGACCTTGCCGCTCAGGATCAGGACCGCGCCGAGGCTGTGCTCGAGGGCGGTGTTCTCGGCACCGAGCTCGATCGCTTTCTCGAAGACGCGCGCCGCCTCCTCGGGGCGGTTCTCGACGGTATAGAGGTTGCCGAGGTCGATGCGTGCCGGCAGGTAGGAGTCGTCGAGAGCCACGGCGTCGCGGAACGCCTTCTCGGCGGGCCCGAAGTCGCCTCGGTCGGCGAGGTTTCGCCCCAGGAGATGGGGGAAGCGAGGGCTATCAGGGAACGCCGCCATGGCCTTGCGCAGGGTCCGGTCGGAGGCCTCCGGCCGACCGGCGGTGATCTGGCTGCGGGCCAGGAGCTCCCAGGTTTCGGGGTTCTGGGGAGCCGAGTTGACGGCCTGCTCGAGGCTGCCCAAGGCCGGTTCGAGACGGTTCGAGGCGAGCTGTGCGCGGGCTCGGCCGAGGAGCGCCGCCGAATCGCCGGGCCTTCCTTCGAGGACCCGGTCGAAGGCCGCGATGGCTTCCGGGTAGCGGCCGAGCTGGCCGAGGACCAGCGCCAGGTCGAGCCGGGCGTCGAGGAAATCGGGCCGGAGCTCGAGGGCCCGCGTGTAGCTCGCCCGGGCGTCGTCGAAGCGTCCCAGGTCGAAAAGCGCGTTGCCGAGGTTGTTGTGGGCCTGCGGCAGCTCCGGTTCGAGATCGAGGGCGCGCTGAGCGGCGTCGAGGGCGCCTGCCGCTTCGCCCCGCTGGCGAAGGACCGCGGAGAGGTTGCTCCAGCCGCCGGCCTGGGTGTCGTCGAGCCGTAACGCTTCGCGACTCTCCTCGAGGGCTTGATCGAGCTCCCCCAGTGCCGCGTAGGCCATGCTCAGCTGGTCGTGGACGCGCGCCATCGCCGGGGCCTTGTCACGGGCCGCCTCGAGGCTCGTCAGGGCACGCTCGGTGTCGCCCTGCTCGAGCGCCAGGACCCCCTCGTTGTAGTCGAGCTCCCAGTCCTGGTCACCGGACTCCTTGGCCAGCTCGAGGTAGCGCCGCGCCTCCTCTTCCTTGCCGGCCCACAGCAGCACCTTCGACAGGTTCTTGTAGGCCCGGGCGTAGGTGGCACGGTCGACGCGGCCGGCGATCTCGTGGCGCACGGCGAGGTCGGTCTCGCTGCCCTCGGCGATGCTGCGGGGGGCGATTCCCATGGCCGCCAGCTCGTCGAGCAGCGCGCGACCCAGGAGGCCATGGGTCTGGACGGTCGGGTGGACGTGGTCCATGAAGGCCTCGTCACCAGGGTTGCGGTGGCCCAGCGTGGCCTCGGTGCGGTCCTCGAGCATCCGCTCGAAATCGACCAGGGCGACGTCTTCTTCCTCTGCGGTGCGCCGGATCGCGCGGTTGATCGACGGCAGCGCGCGAAGCGGACAGACGTCCTCGACCACCGCGCGGCGCAGCTCCACCCCGGCCTCGTCGCCGCGCTCGAGGAGGGTGAGGGCCCGGCCGCGCAGGAAGTGGTCTTCGGCGTCTCGGGGGTCGAGCTCGGTGGCGGTGGTGGCGGCCGCCAGCGCGCCGTCGCCGTCGCCGTCGGCGAGAGCGGTCCTGGCCGTGCGCTGGAGCGTCTCGCAGCGGCGCTTCTGGTCCGCGGAGAGCGCGTCGCCGTGCTGGCTCTTGAAGGGCTCGAAACTGCGCAGGTTGACCGGCACGGTGACGAAGACGACCTGGGCCCCCGCCGACCGCGCCAGCCGCACCATTCGGCCCAGGTTGTAGCGGAAGTGGTCGAGGACCTTGCCGCGGAAGGCGTCGTCGTGGTGGTAGAGATCGAGACCGGCGGAGGTGTCGAGGAGCTCCTGGACCTCACCGGTGAGCTGGTAGGTCGTCTCGGCGCGGTGCCGGCGCCAATCCGCGAGGCGTTGCCCGAGGGCCCAGGTGCGGGTCCGGTGCAGGACTCGTTTGATCCCGGTCACCGCCTTGGGCTCGGCGAGGAGCTTGGCGTAGGTGCGCCGTTCGAGGAACTCGTTGTTCCCGGAGTAGACGATGATCAGGTCCGGGTGGTACTCGACCAGCTCTTCGAGCAGCTTGGCGACGCGATAGCTGGCGTAGGAGATGCCTCCGGCGTTGACCACCTGCCAATCGATACCGGGAGCCGCGGCGCGCAGATAGGCGCGCAGCCAACCGGTGAAGGAGGTGCGGTCGTCGAAGGGCCGGCCGTAGGTGGTCGAGCCGCCGACGGTGAAGATGCGCACCGCGTCCGAGCTCTTGGTTCTGGGGAAGCTCTGGCGGTTGAACAGCTGGAGCTTGTTCGAGGCGGTCTCGTAGTCGCCGCCGGCGGTCTTGTGGAAGAGCGGCAGGTAGCTCTGGAATCCGACGTAGGGATCGCGGTCGGCGGTGACCGGGTGGATGCCGAGGAGTGCGAGGGCGCCCTCGAGACCGGCGAAGAAGAGCACGAACACCACGCCGGTGAACACGAGCTTCTTACCGGCGGACAGTCTCTTTCCAGCAGACAGCCGCCGGGCCCCTTCGCCACGTTCTGCCATGATCGATCGACCTGCCTGGCATCATACCCTCGGGCGGTAGACTCTCGCCAATGAACGCTCAGACGCTCAAACATCCCCTTCGCCGCGCTTCGAGGAGCCCATCGTGAGCTCGAGTCCCTTCGCCGGCGCCCGCGTCGTTCTGACCGGTGCCTCGACGGGGATCGGCCGCGCCATGGCCCTCGAGCTCGCCGGCGCCGGGGCGCGGCTGGTGCTCGCGGCCCGTGGTCGAGACGCCCTCGAAGCGGTGGCGGCGCGCTGCCGCGAGCTCGGCACGGCGGCCGAAGCGGTGCCCACCGACGTCGGTGACGAGGCGGCCGCGAGGCGCTTGATCGAACGCGCCGTCGAGCTCCACGGCGGTATCGACATGCTGGTCAACAACGCCGGCCGCACCTTGTGGAGCCGCTTCGACGAGCTCGAGACCCTCGAGCCCTTCCGCGAGCTGATGCGCGTCAACTACTTCGGCAGCGTCTACTGCACCTACCACGCCTTGCCCCACCTCAAGGCCAGCCGGGGCCGGCTGGTGGCGGTGTCGAGCCTCACCGGCAAGACCGGCGTGCCGACGCGGAGCGGCTACGCGGCGACCAAGCATGCCATGGCGGGTTTTTTCGACAGCCTGCGCATCGAGCTCGCCGGCAGCGGGGTCTCGGTGACCGTCGCCTACCCGGACTTCGTCGCCAGCGAGACGCGGAAGAACGCCTTCGGCCCCGACGGACGGCCCCTCGGCGAGAGCCCGGTGGCGGAAGGCAAGGTGATGACCGCGGAGCGCTGCGCTCGGCTGATCTTGCGCGCCGCGGCCGCCCGCCGCCGCGAGGTGATTCCCTCTTTCCGCGGCCGCTTCGGCCAGTGGCTCAAGCTCCTGTCGCCGGCCCTCGTCGACCGCATCGCGCGTCGCGCCATCGCCCGCGGCCGCTGAGCCCCCGAACTGGATCTCCAGCTCCGGGGCGGGGAGCGACGAGGGTAAGATCCCCCGCATGGTGCGCAAGGAAGACGAGGCCGCTTCGGGGGCCAAGCGCCGCAAGGGCCCGCTGGTGGTGGTCTCCTCGAAGGGGGTCCAGCAGCGGTTTCTGCGCGGCATGATCACCCACGACCTGGTGCAGCGCGGGCTCGACTTCGACGACGCCTACGCCGTCGCGCGCACCGTTCGCGACCTCCTGGCGGATCGCGAGGAGGTTTCGACGGCGGAGATCCGTGACGTCATCCAGCGGCAGCTCGAGGAGCTCTTCGGGCCCGAAGCCACGGCTCGGTTGGCGTCGCCGCTCCGCCCGGCGCCGGACCTCCAGGTCGTCTACCGTGGTCAGAAGCAGCCCTTCTCACGCGGGCTTCTGGCGCGCAGCATCCAGGCCGCCGGCATCGACCTCGACCGCGCCTACCGGCTGATCACCGACCTCGAGGGCCAGCTCCGGCGCGACAAGGTCCAGGTGATCTCGAGCGAGGACCTGACGCGGCGGGTGGGCGACCTCCTCGAGCGTCTCGAGGGCCCCGACACGGCGCAGCGCTACCGGCTGGTGCGGCGGATCCACCGCTTGCCGCGGCCGCTGGTGATCTATGTCGGCGGCGCCAGCGGCACGGGCAAGTCCACCCTCGCCCTCGAGCTCGCGCCGCTGCTCCGGATCTATCGCATCAACGCCACCGACACCATCCGCCAGGTGATGCGGATGGTGTTCTCGCCGCAGATCCTGCCGGCCCTCCACGGCTCGAGCTTCGAGTCGGGTCGCATCCCCGGGGTGCCGCCGGGGCTGGGCGCTGCGTTGCCCGGCGATCCGGCGGCGGCCGCGGCGCGCGACGCCGACGCCCATCAGCGGTTGATCGCCAACTTCCAGGAGCAATCGACCCGCGTCGCCGTCGGCGTGCGGGCGGTGGTCGAGCGGGCCATCAACGAGAACATGCACGTGCTCATGGAGGGCGTCCACCTCTACCCGCCGCTGGTGCCCTTCGGCGATCTCGAGGGCGCCGTCTACCAGGTGCCGCTGATCCTCGCCACTCTCGACGAGGAGATCCACCGCGGGCGCTTCCTGACCCGGGGGCGGGTCGGTGGCCGGCGCGCCGAGCGTTATATGGAGAACTTCGGCGCCATCCGCGCGATCCAGGACTTCCTGCTGCAACAGGCCGAGAACCACGACGTCCAGCTCCTCGACACCAGCCGCGGCGAACCGCCGGTGGTGCGCACCCTGCGCGTGGTCACGGGCCTGCTGCAAAAGCGCCTGCCCTATCTCGGGCGCCCGGGATGGAACGAGAGCGCCGAGATCATCCCGACGCTGTTGATCATCGTCGACGGCATGGCGGATCGGCCGGTGCGGGCGCTGGGGGGCCGGACACCGCTCCAGGCGGCGCGGATCCCGACCTTCGATCGGCTGGCCCGCGAGGGGCAGAGCGGTCTCGCCGACCCGGTGGCCTCCGGGGTGGTGCCCGACACCGCCGCCGGCAGCCTGGCGCTCTTCGGTCAGTCACCGCTGGCCATGAAGCGGGGCCCCGTCGAGGCCTTGGGGGCGGGCATCGAGCTCTCCGCCGGTGACATCGCCTTGCGCGGCAACTTCGCCACGGCGGATGCCAACGGGGTGATCGTCGACCGCCGCGCCGGGCGCATCCGCGAGGAGGCGGCGGAGCTGGCGGCGGCCCTCGACCGGTTGCCGCTGCCGCGCACCCTGGGCGGAGAAGTCGAGGTCCGGGTCAAGGTCGCCACCGAGCATCGCCTGGCCATCGTCCTCCATGGCGACGGGCTGTCCTCGGCCATCGAGGGCAGCGACCCCGGTGAGAGCGCCGTCCCCGGACCCGCGCAGACGCCGCGCCCCCTCGACCCGGCGGACGCCCGCGCGGTCTACACCGCCGGGGTGCTGGCCCTCTTCGAGCAGGCCGCCCGCGAGGTCCTCGACAAGCATCCCGTCAACCGGCGCCGCGTCGAGGCGGGGCTGCCCCCCGCCAACGCCCTGCTGACCCGGGGCGCCGGCCGCATCCACAACCTGGTACCCCTCGAGCAGAGCGGTCTGCCGCTCCATCTCACCTGTATCAGCGGCGACCGGACGATTCTCGGCCTCGCCCAATGGCTCGGTGCCGAGACGGTGACCGCGCCCGGGATGACCGCGAACCTCGACACCGACCTGCGGCTCAAATTCGATTCGGCGCTCCAGGCCCTCGACAAGAGCGACCTGGTGATCCTGCATCTGAAGGGCGCCGACATCGCCGCCCACGATCGGCGGCCCGAGCTCAAGGTCCGCTATCTCGAGTCCGTCGACCAGGAGCTGGCGCGGCTTCTCGAGCACCACTCCGGCCCGCTGCGGATCGCCGTCGGGGCCGATCACGCGACGCTCTCGGAGAGCGGCCAGCACTCCGCCGATCCACCTCCGGTGCTGCTGTGGGGCGAGGGCATCGAAGCCGACACGGTCCTCTGCTTCGACGAGCAGAGCGCGGGCAGCGGCGCCCTTCAGCGCTTCCCGCTGCAGCTGTTGCTGAGCCGCCTCTTCGATCTCAGCTGAGCGCACCGACCGCGGGCTGGGGACCGGCCGAGTTGTACCCGATGTGACAATTTCGACGGGTCTCCGGCCGGTTTCGGGAGGCAGGGTATCCTCACACGAGTTGTGTCATGAGATCGGAGCCTCCGGTGCCCCGGGTGCCCGGGCCGGTCTTCTCGTCTCTGTGGCGGCCGCCTTCCGACGAACGGAAGCAACGCCGCACGATCCTGCCAAGAGTCCGATGACCGAGATCGAACGCAAGTTCCTGGTCCGCGAGCTGCCCGAAGGGCTCGAGTCCTATCCCTCCAAGGAGATCGTCCAGGGTTACCTGGCGGTGGTCGAGGAGCAGGTGGAGGTGCGAGTCCGGCGCAAGGCCGAGCTCTTCCTGCTGACCGTCAAGCGGCCGCTGCCCGGGGATCGCGGGCTGGCCCGAGACGAGATCGAGATCGAGATCAGCCGGGAGCAATTCGAGGCCTTGTGGCCGGCGACCGCCGGCCGGCGGGTGGAGAAGCGGCGCTATGCCGTGCCGGTAGAGGGCGGCGTCGCCGACGTCGACGTCTATGGTGGCGATCTCGAGGGACTGGTCACCGCCGAGGTCGAGGTGCCGACCCTCGAGGCGGCGCGGGCCTTCGTTCCCCCGGCCTGGCTCGGTACCGAGGTCACCGCCGACGGCCGCTACAAGAACCGCAACCTGGCGCTCGACGGTCGTCCGCCGCAGGAGCCGGCAGTCGACGGTGCTCGAGAGGGGGGACCGGCTTGAAGGGCGAAGGCAAGGTGGTCTTCGAGGTCGCCCCGGAGGGCGTCGACGAAGAGACCTTGGCGCTCGAGCTCGAGACTCGCCTCGGCGTGGTCGAGGGCCGGCGGGCAGCGCGCCGGGTGACCTTCTACGATACCTTCGACTGGCGGCTGTGGCGGGCGAAGCGCCGGCTCGAGGCGGTTCGTGGCGGGGATCGGGCGCGGGCCACCTTGATCCTGTCGGACCCGGGCGGTACCCCGCTTCGACGCCTGCCTTCGGCGCCGGCTCCAAGCTTCGCCTCGGTCCTGCCGGAGGGACCCCTGCGCGCCATCCTCGAACCGCTGACGGCGGGTCGGCGGCTCCTGCCGCGGGCGGAGCTGCGGTGCCGTCGCCGCGTCTGGCGCCTGGTCGACGGGCAGGGCAAGACCTTGCTGAGGGTGTTCCTCGACCGTTGCGAAGTGTCCTCCCCGGGTCGGCCCGACAGCCTGCCGCTGCCCGCGCTGCTGCGCCTCGAGCCGGTCCGCGGCTACACCGAGGCCCGCCGCCGCGCCCTCGCCGAGCTCAAGCGGATCCCGGGACTCGAGCGTCGCGAGGGTGACGAGCTCACCTCGGTCCTGGCGGTGTTGGGCCGTCGGCCCGCCGATTACAGCTCGAAGATCGACCTTCATCTCGAACCCGAAACCCGTGCCGACGTCGCCATGAAGCAGGTGCACCGGGCGCTCCTCGACGCGGTTCGGAGCAACGAGGACGGCACCCGCCGCGACCTCGACCCCGAGTTCCTCCACGACCTGCGGGTGGCGGTGCGGCGCGCTCGCACGGTCCTCGGCCAGGTCAAGGAGGTCTTCCCCGAGCAGGTGGTCGAGCGCTTCCGCCGCGAGCTCGCGTGGCTCGGCCAGGTGACGGGGCCGACCCGTGACCTCGACGTCTATCGCCTCAAGCTCCAAGGCTATCGCCGCGAGCTGGCCGGGGCGGCCTCGGATCTCGACGGGCTCGGCGAGTACCTCGAGCGCCACCGCTCGGAAGAACAGGCCCGGCTGGCCAAGGTCCTGGTCGGTGCGCGCTACCAGCGGTTGGTGAACGCCTGGCAGAGCTTCGTCGACCGGCCCGTGCCGGCCCACAGCGGCCTGGCCCACGCCGAACGCCCCATCGTCGAGGTCGCGGCGGGCCGGATCCACAAGGTGTGGAAGCGGGTCGTCGCCCGCGGTCGGGCCATCGACGCTGCCTCACCGGCGGAGGAGCTCCACCGGCTGCGTATCGACTGCAAGAAGCTGCGCTACCTGCTCGAGATCTTCCGTTCGCTCTTCGCGGCCGACGAGGTGGCGGCGCTGGTGCGCTCGCTCAAGCAGCTCCAGGATTGCCTGGGCGACTACAACGACTACGAGGTCCAGCAGGAGATGCTCGGCGTCTTCGCTCGCGGCATGGCGGAGGAGGGCTCGGCGCCGGTGCCGACGCTGCTCGCCATGGGCCGCCTGGTGGAACGCCTGAGCCAGGCTCAGGCGGCTGAGCGGGAGCGCTTCGAGAAGCGTTTCAGGCGTTTCGCCGACGACGCCAACCACCGCCGGTTCAAGGAGCTTTTCGGCGCCAAGGCGGTGGCGCGGCGGCTCGAGGTACCCGGGAGCGGCGGGTGAAGGTCTTCGCGCTCTACAACATCAAGGGCGGGGTGGGGAAGACCGCCGGGGCGGTCAATCTGTCCTACCTGTGCGCCCGCGGCGGCGCGCGGACGTTGCTCTGGGACCTCGACCCCCAGGGTGCCGCCACCTTCTACTTTCGCGTCGAGGCTCATGTCGCGGGCGGCGGCAAGAAGCTGGTGCGGCGCAAGAGCGAGGTCGCCGAGCTGATCCGCGGCACCGACTACGAGGGGCTCGACCTGTTGCCGGCGGATTTTTCCTATCGCCACCTGGACCTCGATCTCGAAGCCGCCGGCAAGCCACGAAAGCGCCTAGGCCGGGTGCTCCGGGACCTCGAAGACGACTACGACTACGCCTTCCTCGACTGCGCGCCGAGCATCTCGCTGGCCTCGGAGGCCATCTTCGCCGCCTCCGACGTCCTCCTGGT
>JAGQSE010000392.1:0-5833 GCA_020439725.1 Acidobacteriota bacterium | reverse complement strand
AGGGGCTCGACGACCTCCGCGTGCTGCCCTATTTCTGCATGGTCGATCCGCGCAAGGCGCTGCACCGGGAAATCCTCGACCGGGCCGGTGAAGCCCCCTTCCGCTTCCTCGAGACGACCATTCCCTACTCGGCGTGGATCGAGCGCATGGGGGTCGATCGCGCGCCGGTGGCGGTCTTCGCTCCTTCGACGGACGCTTCCCGCGCGTACTATCGTCTGTGGCTCGAGATCTTCACGCGCAGCGGGCCCTAGGGCAGTCGGACGGCGCGGCGCGGGATCGAGGAGGGCCTATGGCGAGCGAGTACCAGGGACGGCTGCGGGTGATCTACCCGCTCGAGCGCGGACGCATCGTCCTACGCACCGAGCAGGACTGGCAGAAGAACCTCGAGCCCGTCGCGGTGGCGCCGGACGGCTGCTGCCACGAGTTCGAAGTGCGCCACGTCCGGCATCACCTGGCCTACAAGCCATGCATCGTCGACGGCGATCGCCTGACCTGGTCGGAGGGTACCAACAAGCTCTGGATCCTCGATCTCAACGGTGTCCAGGACGTCTATCCACACTTCCACTCGGGGCTCGCGGGTCGGCTCTCCGAGATCCTCGAGCTGCCCTCGGCCCTCCTCGGCCGGTCGCACCGCATGCGGGTCTACCTGCCGGCGGGCTACGACGAGAACTTCCAGAAGGCCTTTCCGGTCCTCTACGTCCACGACGGTCAGAACCTCTTCTTCCCCGACGAGGCCTTCTTCGGTACCGAGTGGCGACTCGACGAGACCCTCGATCTCCTCGACGCCATGAACCTCATCGACCGGGTCATCGTGGTCGGCCTGTACTCCGACGAGCGTGAGACCGATTACACCCAGCCCGGCTACGAGCTTTACGCGCGGTCGCTGGTCGAAGAGGTCCGGCCGTTCATCGGCGGCCGCTATCGGGTCCTCGGCGATCGCCGCCACACCGGGATCCTCGGCGCCTCCCTCGGCGGGGTGGTGTCGCTCTACGCCGGCTGGCAATGGCCCGAAGTGTTTGGCAACGTCGGGTGCATGTCCTCGACCTTCGGCTACCGCGACGACCTCCTCGACCGGGTCCACGACGACCCCGTCGAACCCCGTCGCCACCTCAAGCTCTACCTCGACAGCGGCTGGCCCAACGACAACTACGACGTCACCTTCAGCATGGCCACCGCGCTGGTCGAACGCGGCTTCGCCTACGGTCGCGACCTCGTCCACTTCGCCTTCCCACGGCTCCGCCACGAGGAGAGCGCCTGGGGCGGTCGCGTCCACCTGCCCCTGCAGCTTTTCAGCGGCAAGATCCGCCGCTTCGCCGCGCTGTATCAGAAGCACTGACGGATCCCGGCTCCCCTTCGGCCCGATTTGGGCGGCCGGGTCGGACGCACCTCGATGCGGCTAGTCCCGCCGGACGTGCTCGGCAGCGATGACGCCGACGCTCCGGCGGTAGGTGAGACCCAGCGCGAGGGGAAAGCGCTCGAGACCCTCCGACCGGAGGCGCGGTGCGTGCTCGCGCTCGTAGGATTCGAAGGCGGCGCGCGAGGCGAAACGGTAGCGGGCCTCGCAGCGCACCGGCTCACCGTCCAAGCGTACCGCGACCGCGGTGAGCGCTCCCGCGGCGCAGACGTCCGCCAGGTGCTCGCGCTCGAGCCAGGCGAGCCAGCGCTCCGCCACCGCGGGATCTGAAAAGGTGCATTCGACGGTGTAGGCGACTTCGGGCATGGGTTCCTCCGGCTACGGTGGACAACGCTAACCGATCCGAGGGGCTCCCTCCAGCGGGCCGGCCAGGGATCCGTGATAGAAGAGCGGCCAAGTCTTCGACCAGCTCGCCGGATCGCCGGTGCCAGGAGGTGTGAGGTGACCATGTCGGCGTCGCGCCGCGACGACCTCAAGGGGATGGGCTGTTTGATCCTCTTCGGTCTGCCCTTCGCGGCGGTGGGCACCTTCATGGGCTGGCTGATCGCCTCGACGCTGTGGCGCAGCTACGAGATGCGTTCGTGGGTGGAGGTGCCCGCGAAGATCCTCGAAGCCGATCTCGAGAGCCACACCGGCGACGACTCGACGACCTACTCGGTGGCGGCGCGCTATCGCTACGTCTACCAGGGGCAGAGCTACGAATCGGATCGGATCTCGCTCCACGCCGGCGCCGACAACGTCGGTCACTACCACCAGAGGCTGGCGGGGGTCCTCGAGAGCCATCGCCGCTCGGGGGAGCCGTACCGGTGCTACGTCGACCCCGCCGACCCGGCGCGGGCGATCCTCGACCGTGACCCACGCTGGGGGCTGGTGGGGTTCTACTCGATCTTCTTCCTGACTTTCGGCGGTGTCGGTTGGGGCATGATCGTCGGCGGGCTCCTCGCGGTGCGGCGGCGACCCAAGCTCGGCAGCCAGGAGGCGGAGCGGCGGGCGGATGCCGAGCGGCCGTGGCTCCACCGCGACGACTGGGCCGAGGGCCTGGTCCGGTACTCGGACCGCAGGCCGGCTCTGGGGATGCTGGTCTTCGCCCTGCTGTGGAACCTGATCTCGTCCCCCATCCTCTTCGTCCTGCCGGAGGAGCTGGACAAGGGCAACTACCCGGCGCTTCTCGGGCTGCTCTTCCCGCTCGTCGGCGCGGGTCTGGTCATCTGGGTGGTCCGGGGGATGCTCCGCTGGCGGCGCTATGGCGAGTCGACGCTCTTCCTCGACCGGGTGCCCGTGCCCGTCGGTGGGGTGCTCGAGGGGCGGGTCGAGATCGACAGTCGTGTCGAGCCGCCGGACGGCTTCGCGTGGACGCTGAGCTGTGTCGAGAAGCCCCAGCGGCGTTCGAATCGGAGCAGCAACACCGAGCGCGTCCAATGGCAGGACAGCGGCCACCTGCCCTACGAACGCCATGGCGTCTTGTCGGCTCGCACGGTGGTTCCCATCCGGCTCGACCTGCCGGCGGGCGAACGACCGACCTCTCGCGAGGCCGACGACGAGACCGTCGTCTGGCGCCTCAAGCTCGAAGCCGACGTCGAGGGCATCGACTATCTCGGGATCTTCGAGCTGCCGGTCTACCAGCTGGCTGCGACGTCCATCGCCGGTGACCTGCCGGCGCCGGACGAGTTTCGCGAGGAGCTGCCACCGCCACCGGCCGCGGAGACGCTACGGACCGAAGACCTCGAGACCTTTGGCATCGAGGTGCGTCCCCTGCCCGGCGGCGGCCGGCGCTTCCGCCAGCCGATGGCGCGGCAGCCGGGTACGGCGCTCTCCCTGACGCTCTTTTGGCTGGTGTGGAACGCCGCCTTGGTCTTCATGGTCAGGCTCGGTGCACCGTGGCCGTTCCCGCTGATCTTCGGTCTTTTCAGCCTGCTGATCACCTACTCGATGCTCGACTTCTGGTTCGGCGCCTCCGACATCGAGGCGGATGCGCAGGGGCTCCGTCTCAAGACGACGATCCTCGGCGTCGGTCGCCGCGTCGAGATCCCCGCCGACGAGGTCGGGTCCGTCGAGGTGGAGAAGGGAATGCAGTCCGGCTCGAAGCTCTTCTACCGGGTCGCCGTCCGCACCGCGTCGGGAAAGAAGTACGCGGCCGCCACCCGGATCCCCGGACGGCGGCCGGCATTGGCGCTCAAGAGGGCCCTCGAGAAGGCGCTCGAAGGCTGAGCGGGTCGCCCTCGCCCGGTCTGGGCCAGGGGGCGTGGCTCAACCGGCCATGTTGTAGAAGAAGCGCTCCTCGACGATCTTGCCGTCCCGCACCTGGTACAGACCGACCTCGGTCATCGCCATCCGCTGGCCGGTAGCCTTCGGCGTGACCTCGAGGGAGAAGTACACCGCGAAGCGGTCGTCGCCCTGGGCGGTGAAGGGACCATATGCCTCGAAGGCGTGGACCTCGTGGTTCTCGGACCACCACTTGCCTTTGGCCCGGACCGCGTCCAGGCCCTCGACGCGCTGGTCACCGCTGGGGCCGCCGGCGCCTTCGATGCTGACGATGTCGTCGTCGTAATGACTTTCCACCGCCTGGTCGAACTGTCCCTGGTTGCACAGGTCGACGAGGCTCTTGCCGATTTCAAGCGTTTCCATGGGGGCTTGTCTCCTTCGGTGGGTCTAGCGGGTCGGGTGGTGGTCGGGGCATCCATGGACGACCCGATCCGTTCCGCGGTGAGATCCGCGGTTGCTCCCCCGAAGGCTAGGCGCGAACGAGGCGTAAGTCAAGCGAGCCGATGCGACGACCCGGTGACGGCGAGGGTGGTGGATCGAGGGAAGGCTGGGTCCGAGGCTTTCGGGGAGGGACCCCGTCGCGTGCGGGCGCTGAGGGCAGCGCACCGCGCGCGACCGGGATCGAGGCGGATCAGGAACCGGCGCTCCACGGCGGGACGACACCGGTGGAACGGGCGTAGGCGATGGCCTGGCCCAGGTGCTCGTGGTTGTGGCCCAAGAGGATCAGGAGAATCGAGTCCTTCGACATCTCCTGGCCGAAGAACTCCACCTGGTCACCACCCTGAGCCAGGTCGGCGGAAGCGAAGGTCTTGTGGGCGTAGTCGATCGATCGCTTGAGCCAGGCGATGACGTCGGCCTTCTCGGTGACCTTCTTCTCCATGCCCTTCTCGAAGTCAGCGGGCATCTCCTGGCCGAAGGGGCCGGAGAGGAAGAAATTGGCACCCGCGACGTGCATGAAGACCTCGCTCACCGAGCGGATCCCTTCGGCGGGGCGCCACGAGTACTTGTCGGCCGGGAAGGCTTCGGCGAGGTCGAGGAGCTTCTTGCTCACCTCTCCGAAGTTGCCCACCAGCGCCGCCTGCATGGCGTCGGTGGAGGCCATCTCCATCTCCATCTTCATCTCGTCGCCGGCCATGGCGGCGTGCTCGGCGTCGCTCTTCATCATCGCCTTGTCCTGCCCTTCCTGGTGGTCGCCGTCATGGGCGAAGGCCGGCAACGCGATGGCGGTGCCGAGGAAGACGAGGGCGAAGGCGCCAAGCGAGGTACTGCGAAGGACGTTCCCAAAGGTCATGAGGTCCTTTCCTTTCTTTGCAGGTGTGGGGGGATCGGTGCGACGAAGCTCGGCATGAGTTCCTGCTTCAGCATCCGACGGATCGCCACAGTGTAGCCTAGTCCTCGGAACCGGAGATGACGGGGCGGCGGTCGGGATGCCGCCCCGAGAAGCTCCGAGGAGGTCTTGCCCATGGACGCGATGCGACTCGAAAGGGTGGGGGCGGCCCTGGTGCGGCGCCATCTGCCGCCACCGTCGCCCGGACCCGGCCAGGTGCGGCTGGCGGTCCGCGCCTGCGGCGTTTGCCGAACCGATCTCCACGTCGTCGACGGCGACCTGCGGCAGCCCAAGCTGCCGCTGATCCTCGGCCACGAGATCGTCGGCGAGGTGGTCGAGCTCGGGGTCGGCGTCGATGGTGTGGCGGTGGGCGAGCGGCTCGGTGTGCCATGGCTGGGCGGCACCTGTGGTCATTGCCGGTTCTGCCGCGGCGGTCGCGAGAATTTGTGCGACGAGCCTGTCTTCACGGGCTATCAGGTCGACGGTGGCTATGCCGAAGAGACCCTCGCGGATCCTAGGTTCTGCTTTCCGATCCCCGATGCCTACGGCAATGCCGAGGCGGCACCCCTGCTGTGCGCGGGGCTGATCGGCTACCGGGCGCTCCGCATGAGCGGCGACGGGCGGCGTTTGGGGCTCTACGGCTTCGGCGCCGCGGCCCATCTCATCGCCCAGGTAGCGGTCTTCGAGGGGCGCGAGGTCTACGCCTTCACGAGGCCCGGGGACGAGCCCGGCCAGGCCTTCGCGCGTTCGCTCGGCGCCGTCTGGGCAGGCGGCTCCGACGTCCGGCCGCCGGTGGATCTCGACGCGGCGATCCTCTTCGCACCGGTGGG
>JAGQSE010000391.1 GCA_020439725.1 Acidobacteriota bacterium | reverse complement strand
GCTCGAAGAACCAGCGCTGGATCGGGGTCAGCGGTGCTTCTCCCCAGATCTCCGGGTCGGCGTCGTCCTCCGCCACCAGCTCGCGGGCGACGGCGGCGAGCCCCGACAGGGTCGGGTGCTGGACCAGTTGCCGGACCGAGATCCCGAGCCCCGCCTGGCGAGCCCGATAGACCACCTGAGTGCTCAGGATGGAATCGCCGCCAAGCTCGAAGAACCCATCGTCGGCCCCCACGGAGTCGAGCCCGAGAACCTCTTGCCAGATGACCGCCAACCGCATCTCGGCGTCGGTGGCCGGGGGACGATAGCGCCGACCGCGGGACCGGACCCCGGGCTCGGGCAGGGCGGCGCGATCCACCTTGCCGCTGGCGGCCATGGGCAGCGCGTCGACGAAGGACCACAGGGAAGGGACCATGACGGCGGGGAGCTGTCCCGCCACGTGGCCTTCGAGCTCCGCCGCTGGCGGCGCGCCGCCGGGAGCCACGATCCACGCGGTCAACCGGCCCTCGTGCTCCCCCACCACCACCTGGTCCACCGCGTCGTGACGGAGCAGGGCGGCCTCGATCTCGCCCGGCTCGACCCGCATGCCCCGCACCTTGAGCTGATGATCGGCGCGGCCCAGGTGGAGCCAGCCGCGACCCGGCGACCAGCGCACCAGGTCCCCCGAGCGATACATCCGCGCCCCCGGTTCGGCGGCGTGAGGATCCGGAAGGAACCGCTCGGCGGTCTGGGCGGGCTGGCCGAGGTAGCCGCGGGCCAGGCCCTCTCCCGCCAGGTAGAGCTCGCCGGCGTTGCCCATGGCCACCGGCTCGAAGTCGCCGTCGAGGGCGTAGGCCCGTGCCCCGGGGATGGGCGACCCGATAGGCACCGCACCACCGGCCGGCGGCCCCGGCGGCAGCTCGTGGACGATGCACCCGACGGTGACCTCGGTGGGCCCATACTCGTTGATCACCCGCAGGTCCGGGGCCGCCCGTCGCCAGGGCCGGAGCGCTTCCCCGCTCAGCGCCTCACCGCCGAGCACCAGCATCCCGATCCCCGGCACCGGTCCGTCGGACACCCGCAGCCGATCGAGGGCCTGGAGGTGTGTCGGGGTCAGCTTGAGCAGCGAGGCCCCGGTGCGCGCCAGTGCATCGGCCAGGGGGTCGCCGCCGGTCGCATCCTCGGGTACCACCAGGATGCGCCCGCCGTGGGCGAGCGGCGCGAGCAGGCTGGTGATCACCAGGTCGAAGCTCTCCGGCGAATGGAGGAGCACCGACTCTCCCGGCCCGACGGGATAAGCCTCTCCACACCAACGCAGGTAGGCGGCCAGCGCACCGTGGGAGATGACCACCCCCTTGGGCAGACCGGTCGAACCGGAGGTGAAGAGGACGTAGGCGGCGCTGTCTCGCGGTGGCCCCTCGAGCCGGGTCTCGGAAGCGCCTGCCGCCGCTCCAGCAGCGGTCGCCAGATCCACCGTCTCGACGGCGATGCCGAGCTCCGCGGCCCGATGGGCGGTCCGCTCAGTGGCCAAGACCAGCCGCGGCGCGGCAGCGGTGAGGATCCGACGTGTCCGCGCCGGCGGGTCGCCGAGTCCCAGGGGAACGTAGGCCGCCCCCGCCTCGAGGACCGCCAACACCGCCACCACCAGCTCGGCGCAGCGGCCGGTGTAGATCCCGACGCGGTCCTCGGTCCCCACGCCCAACGCGCGCAGCCGGGCGGCCAGCCGGCGCGCGCCAAGGGCGAGGTCGGAATAGGTCCAGCTACCAGCTTCGCCGGCCGCCATCGCGCCGACCCGTTCGAGGGCTACGCTGTCGGGGCTCTTCGCCACTCGCCGGTGCCACAGCTCGACCACCGTCGGCGCGGGCGGTCTCGAAGCCCCCGCTGCCAGGTCCTCGAGCAGGTGCCGCCGCTCGCCGACCCCCCGGTGGTCGAGCTCGACCAGGCGGCTGTCGGGCGCCGCGACGGCCCGGGACACGAGAGCCGCCATCTGAGCCAGCAGACACTGGGCCGCCGCCGGTGGCAGCAGGTCTGCCCGATGCTCGAGGACGAGCTCGAGGTTCGCCCCCCGGTCCAAGACCCGCAGCGCGCAGCGGCCCGGCAGGTCGTCGGCTTCGGCGAGATCGAGGCTCCAGCCCGCGGGCAGCTCGCCGGCGGCCGGCGGAGCTTCGAGGAACGCGAAGGACGCCGGCAGGTGGAGCGCCCTCCCCGCGGCTTCCTCGAAGGCCTGCATCACCGGTAGCGCTTCTTCGAGGGTCTGAGCGAGCTCCAACCCGACGCGGCGAACGGCGTCGCGGAACCGCAACGCGGCAGGCAGCGCCAACCGCGGCGCATAGCTGGTGACGAAGGGCCCGAGGGCACCGCCGAGCTCGTCGGCGAAGCTCCGGCCGTCAACCGCCACCAGGAGCGGCGCGTCGTCCGCGCCATGACGCGCCAAGAGCCAGCGCCAGGCGGTCAACGGCACCGTGCCGGCAGCTACCTCCTCCGCTCGCTCCACGGTGCGGATCCGCTCGCTGGTCTCGGGGTCGAGCGTAGTTCCGACTCGCTGCCGCGGCAGCCAGAGGGGGCCTTCGGCGGGGGTCTCGAGGTCGAGGACCGGCAGGGTCTCCCAGGCCGGTTCCAGCGCCTCCGCGGCGAGTTGCTCGACGACCGCGTCCTGCCAGGCCGACACCTGCGCGTATTGGAGTTCCGGCGCCTCGCCGCTCCCGCCGCGATGGTAGGCCTCGGCCACCTTCCGTACCCAAAAGGCGAGACCGGCGGTGTCCATCCCCAGCGCCGGCGCCGAGAAGAAGAGCGTGGAGGCCGTCCCACCTCGCCGCACCAAGAGGACTTGCGGCGCTCCGTCCTCGACCGCGCTCCGCGGCTCGCGGAGGCTTCGCCACAGCATCTCGAGCTCGGTGTCGCAGCCCTCCTCCGAGCTCGCGGAGAGCTCGCGGAGAGCCAGCTTCAGGGGCTCCTCCTCGAGCCGGTGCACGGGGCGCCGGAGACCCGCCACCCGGCGATAGTCGGTGCGTAGGACCTCGTGCTCGAGGGCCACCGCGCGTACCGCCCGCTCGAGCCGTGCCTCGTCGAGGCCACGGACCTCCACCCGGGCGACGCCACGCCCCAGCCGGCCTTCGGGGGCGGCGAGCCAGAGCTGGCGCTGCTGGGGCGACAGTCGCGTCATGGTGAGGTCCTCGGTCATCGCTTCAGATCTCCGCGAAGTCCCCTTCAAGCCTCGAAGGTGCCCATGTCGCCCATCGCGACGAGCAGCTTGCGGTCCCCCTGATAGGGGTTCCTGGCATGGGCACAAAGCACGTTGTCGAGGAGCATCACGTCCCCGGCGCCCCAAGGCTGGACGGCTTCGAGGCGGGCATAGACCTCCAGGACGTGGTGCATGAACTCATCGGGAATCGGTGATCCGTCCCCGAAGCTGCACGAGCGGGGCAAGTCCTCCTCCGAGAACAGGGAGGTCAAAGACTGGCGCGTCGCCGGGTCGAGACAGGCCGGATGCCAGTGCTGCGCCTGGTTGAACCAGCTCTTCTCGCCGGTGGCCGCGTGCTCGATGACCGCCGGCCGCAGGCACTCGGTACGCAGCGCGCCGTCATCGCGCCAGTGGAAGCTGAGACGGTTCTCGTGGCAGTAGTCCTCGACGACGCGGCGGTCATCGGTCTGGAAGACCTCCTGCCAGTCGAGCCCCATGCCGCGGCCGTAGTTGCGCCGGTAGAGCACGCCGAGCTCCTCGAAGCGGTCGCGGATCTCGGGGTCGATGGCCCGGTAGACCTGCCGGCTGTCCGCCACCGGCGTTTCCCCGCCGCTGGCCGCGGGCAGAACGCTGCAGAAGATGATCTTGCCGGGCCAGCGGAAGTTGAAGGAGTTCTCGTTGTGCCACAGCAGCTTGTTGGCCGGCGAGTAGAAGACCGGTGTGTAGACGTTGCCCGAGACGCTTTCGTGGGGATGCTCGCCGTTCTCGTCGAACAGGCTGTCGCACACGGTGGTGGCGAAGCGCTCGAAGTACTCGGGCTCGGTGACGCCGAAACCACGGAAGAAGAGCGCCCCATGGCTTCGCAGGTCGGCGAGCACCGCGGCGCGCTCCCCGGCCAGCCACTCGACCAGGTCGACCCCGTCGGTGGTGGGCGAGAAGATCAGTGGCAGCGAGCCGGACGCGGGAAGCGAGCGCTCGACCAACCGGGTGGCGACGGCGGCGGCCGGGCTCTTCTTGAACGAGGCGAGGGACGGCTTCTTCATCTTGGGCTCCTGCGCAGTGGATGGGGTTGTGCCTGCGACGACGAGGCTCTGGCGGAGCCTCTCGAGACGGCAGTGAGGCTCCTTGACGACCTCGGCCAGCAACCCGTCGAAGTCGCCTAGCCAGCCGCGCACCGTGGAAGCTCGGAAGAGGTCCGTCGAGAAGTTGGCCCAGCCTTCGAGGACGCCTTCGCGCTGCCACAAGGCGACCACCAGGTCCTGCTGAGCGATGCCCTTCTCCACCGGCAGCGGCTCGAGGTCGACGCCGGCCAGGCGGAGGGGTTCGAAGGGTGTGTTTTGGAGGATCAACTTGACCTGGAAGAGAGGCGAGCGATCGAGCCGCCGCTCGATACCCACGGCGTCGACCACGCGGTCGAAGGGAGCATCCTGGTGGTCCTGGGCGAAGACCGTCGCGGCCTTTGCGCGCTCGACCAACTCGCCGAAGGTGGGATCGCCTTCGAGGTCTCCGGTGAGCACCAGCTGGTTGACGAAGAAGCCCACCAGGCCCTCGAGCTCACGGCGGCGCCGATTGGCAACATCGGTGCCGACCAGCATGCGAGTCTCACCGGTCAGGTGATGGAGCAGCACCTGGAAGGCGGCGAGGAGCACCGGGAAGAGGGTGGTTCCGCCGGCCTCGGCCAGCCGCTCGAGGGAGGCCGGCGGAGTCTGAAGCGTGAAGGGCTCGGTGCGGCCACGGAGGCTGGCGACGGCGGGCCGCGGACGGTCCGTCGGCAAGTCGAGCTCCCGCGGCCACCCGCGGAGGTGCTCGCGCCAGGCTTCGAGCTCGCGCTCGAGCACGGCGGCGCCCAGGGACTCGCGCTGCCATGCGGCGAAGTCCGCGTAGGCCAGCGGCAGCTCTTCGAGACGCGGCGATCGCCCTTCCACCCGCGCCGCGTAGAGCTCACCGAGATCGCGCACCAAGACGCCGTTGGACCAGCCGTCGGTGACGATGTGATGCAGGCTCACGACGGTGGTGTGCTCCGTCGCCGAGCGCGCGAAGAGCACCGCCCGGACGAGCGGACCGCGCTCGAGATCGAAGGGCCGGCGCGCTACCGCCTCGCACAACCCCACGATCAGCACCTCGGCGGCCGCGCCCATCCGGCTCACATCGATCACCGGCAGCAGGTTGCGGCCTTCGGCGGCGGGGACCTGGCGGGGCGTACCCTCGACGCTCGGGAAGCGGCTCCGTAGCACCTCGTGGCGCTCGACCACGTCGTCCAACGCCCGCGTCAAGGCCTGCCGGTCTAGACCACCGCGGAGGCGGAAGGCGAAAGCCAGGTTGAAGGCGGCGGTCCCCGGGTTGAGCTGATCGAGGAACCACAAACGCTGCTGGGCGAAGGACAGCGGTGCCGGCCCGGCGGTGTCGTCGTGGCGCAGGATCGGCGACGGGGCCCTCCCGCCCGCCGCGGGCCGGGCCGCCGCGATGCACCGCGCCTGGCCCGCCAGCGTGTGGTGCTCGAAGAGCTCGCGCAGCGGCACCTCGGCACCGAGCCCACCGGCGATCCGCGCGGCGAGCCGGGTCAGGGCCAGCGAATGGCCGCCGAGCGCGAAGAACGAGGCATGCCGTGGGACTGATTCGATCCCCAACACCTGGCGCCAGAGCTCGGCGAGGCTTTCCTCGACCTCGCCCCGCGGCGCGGCGCCGGCGTCGACTTCGATCCGCAGCTCGGGGCGCGGTAGGGCGCCACGATCGAGCTTCCGGTTGGCGGTCAGCGGCAACGCCTCGAGCTCTTCGAACACCGCGGGCACCATGTAGTCGGGAAGACGC
>JAGQSE010000390.1 GCA_020439725.1 Acidobacteriota bacterium | reverse complement strand
CCGCTCGAACTTCTCCTTAGCCATGATTCCTCCTCAAACCTCCTGATGGCTGCCGCCTGGCCTCAGCCGGCCGCCTTGGCGACGATCTCCTCGCTCACGTTCTTGGGAGCCTGTTCGTAGGCGGAGAACTGCATCGTGTAGTTGGCGCGCCCCTGGGTCAGCGACCGCAGATCGGTGGCGTAGCCGAACATTTCGGACAGGGGCACCATGCAGCGGATGACCTGGGCGTTGGCCCGGCCTTCCATGTGCTGCACGCGACCGCGACGCGAGGTGACGTCGCCGATGACGTCGCCCATGTACTCTTCGGGGGTGACGATCTCGACCTCCATGATGGGCTCGAGAAGAACCGGCTTGGCACGCTTCGCGCCGTCCTTGTAGGCCATCGAACCGGCGATCTTGAAGGCGCCTTCGGACGAGTCGACCTCGTGGAAGCTGCCGTCGTAGAGATCGACCTCGATACCCGACACCGGGTAGCCCGCCAGGGGACCGGTCTCCATCGCCTCGCGGATGCCCTGCTCGATGGGCTTGATGTACTCGCGGGGGATGACGCCGCCCTTGATCATGTCGTTGAACACGAACTCCGCCTGATCGGTAGGACGGATGCGGATCTTGCAGTGACCGTACTGACCGCGACCACCGCTCTGGCGGACGAAACGCCCCTCGGCGTCGGCCTCGGCGGTGATGGTCTCCTTGTAGGCGACCATCGGCTTGCCGACGTTGGCGCCGACGTTGAACTCGCGGACCAGGCGATCGGTGATGATCTCGAGGTGGAGCTCGCCCATGCCCGAGATCAAGGTCTGCGCGGTATCCGGATCGGTGTGGACGCGGAAGGTCGGGTCCTCCTGCATCAGCTTGGCGAGGGCGGTGGCCAGCTTCTCCTGGTCGGACTTCGTCTTGGGCTCGATGGAGACCGCGATGACCGGCTCGGGGAAGCTCATCGACTCGAGGATGATGGGCGCGTTCTCGGTGCAGATGGTATCGCCGGTGGTCACACCCTTGAGGCCGACGGCGGCGGCGATGTCACCGGCCCAGACCTCTTTGATCTCCTCGCGCTTGTTGGCGTGCATCTTGAGCAGACGGCCGATACGCTCGCGCTTGCCCTTGGTGGCGTTGAGCACGTGGCTGCCGGCCTCGACGTGACCCGAGTAGACGCGGAAGTAGGCGAGCTGACCGACGAAGGGGTCGGTCATGATCTTGAAGACGAGGGCCGAGAAGGGCTGGTCGTCGGCGGATTCGCGAGTCGCGGTGCCGTCGTTGTCGGGGTCGATGCCCTGGATCGGCGGAATCTCGACCGGCGACGGAAGGTAGTCGACGATGGCGTCGAGCAGCGGCTGCACGCCCTTGTTCTTGAAGGCGGTGCCGCACAGGACCGGCTGGAGCTTGCCGGCGACGGTGGCGCGACGCAGCGCGACCTTGAGCTCTTCGTCGGTGACTTCCTCACCGGAGAGATACCGCTCGAGAAGCTCGTCATCGGTCTCGGCGATGGCCTCGACCATCTTCTCGCGATGCTCGTGAGCGGTGGCGCTCAAGTCCTCGGGAATGTCGACCAGCTCATAGCCGGCGCCGAGGTCCTCGTTCTTGTAGAGCACGCCCTTCATCAGCACCAGGTCGATGACGCCATGGAAGTCGCTCTCACGCCCCCAGGGCAGCTGGATGATCACCGGCGACGCGTGGAGGCGCGAGCGCATCATCGCGACGGTGCGATCGAAGTCGGCGCCGACGCGGTCCATCTTGTTGACGAAGGCGATTCGCGGAACGTGGTACTTGTCGGCCTGGCGCC
>JAGQSE010000389.1 GCA_020439725.1 Acidobacteriota bacterium | reverse complement strand
CAGAACTGCAACATCTTCAACGACCACGCCTTCACCTATGTCACCGACAAGGAGGCGCGCAAGGAAGAGGTGCTCTACCTCGAGCACGGCAAGCCCGCGATTTTTGGCGACGAGCGCAAGCGCGGCCTGCGGCTTCGCGGCACCGGTCTCGAAGTCTTCGATCTCGCCGACGGCGGCGAGGACGAGGCCATCGTCTGGGACGAGACCCAACCCAGCCCGGCCATTCCGTTCCTCATGAGCCAGGTGCTGCCGCCCTTCTACCCGACGCCCATCGGCGTGTTCCGCGCGGTCGACGACATCCCCTACGAAACGGGGGTCATCGACCAGATCGAGCACGAGACCCAGAGGCGGGGACCGGGCAAGCTCGAGCAGCTTCTGTACTCCGGCGACACCTGGGAGGTCGGAGCCGGCGAACGCGGTGCCTGAGGCCCGCCGGGGGACTGCCCGGTTGGGGCTCCTAGCCCTCGCTTTCCTGGTCCTCGGCTGTAGCTCCGGGGCCCCCGAGAGCGTGGCTCAGAAGCCCGACCTGATCCTGATTTCGGTCGATACGCTCAACCGCGGCGCGCTCCGGGCCTTCAATCCGGACGCGGGGGAGCTGCCAGTCTTCGACGAGCTCGCCGCGCGTTCCCGCCGCTTCTCCGACGCGGTGTCGGTGGCCTCGTGGACCCTGCCCGCCCACGGCTCGATGCTTTCCGGCGTCTATCCGGACCGCCACGGCGGGATCGCCGGCGGCCGCAAGCTCGATTCCGAGGTACCGCTCCTCGCCGAGTGTCTGCACCGCGCCGGCTACGACACCGCGGGGTTCACCGGCGGCGGTTTCCTGCATCACAAGTTCGGCTTCGACCGCGGTTTCGACGTCTACGACGACAGCTCGGAGGCGCAGCGCCGAGGCGAGGATCCGGACACCGCGAAGGCACCCAAGGAGCGGCGATCGGGGCATATCTATCGCCGGGCCATCGAGTTCCTTTCGGGGCGGCCCCATCGCGACGACAAGCCGCTGTTCCTTTTCGCTCACACCTACGTCGTCCACGACTACTTCAAAGCGCATCCCTGGGCCCTCGAGCGGGTCGGCGAGTTCCCGGACCGGGGGCGGCGCGGCTATCGACGGTGTCAGACCGACGTCCACGAGTGCACGCCCGGCGAGTGGCGGCGGCTCGGGGCGCTCTACCGGGCCGAGATCGAGCACCTCGACGAGCGGCTCGGGATGCTCCTCGAGGCCTTGGACGACGGGGGCTATCTCGAGCACGCCTACGTCGTGCTGCTGGCGGACCACGGTGAGGGTTTCGACCCGGAGCACGGCCGGATCCACCACGGGGGCCGGGTCAACGCCGACGTGGTGCGGATCCCGATGCTCGTCTCGGGCCCCGGAGTAGAGCCCGGAGACGAGTCGCGGCCGGTGTCGCTGGTCGACATCACCCCGACCTTGACGGACCTGGCCGGGGCGGTCTGTGGGAGCTCCCAGGGCTTTGACGGCGAGTCCTTCGCGGCGTCCCTCGACGGTCATGGGCCGCGCCCCGAACGCCGGACGCTCTATGCCATGGAGCACTCGCACCTGTGGCCGGACGGCGTCAAGACGGCCCTCGAGCCGGTGCCGCGGGTGCCGGCGCTCCTGGCCGCGATCCGTGGTGAACGCTGGTACATCGGCGGTGCCGCCGGAGAAGAGCTCTACGACATGGCGGACGATCCGCTGCAGTACCACAACCTGGCACCCGCAGCGCCCGAGGTCGAGGGCTTTCGCCGGCAGGTCGAGGAGCGCTTGAGCCACTCGGCGCCCGATACCGATCGTGTCCAGGACGAGGAGCTGGAGCGCCAGCTGCGCTCCCTCGGATACCTGTGAGCCCGCCCGGCGGTCCAGGCCATCGACCCGAGGCCGCTCGAGGCCGCCGATGAGACGACCGGGGCCGTGGCGCCGGCGGGACGTCGTCGCGGCTCTGCTCGCGACCCTGCTGAGCGGCTTGGTGCTCGCCGGACTCGCGGGCTTCACCGTCGAGCGCATCTGGCACAACGACGGACTCGACTACGCGCAGATCGCCCGTGAGGTGGCGGACGGCCACGGCATGTCCTCGCGCCAGGCGATCTACGCTCTGCATCTGCGCTTCCTCGCAGATCACGGGCTCTTGGACGAGCCCTGGCCCAACCTGCACCGCTTCCCGCTGCCGACGCTGACCCTGGCGTTGCTCTTCCTCGTCTTCGGTGCCGGCACGACGGCAGTGCTGGCGCAAGGAGTCCTGGCGGTCGCCTTGACCTCGGGGGTTTTGCACCTGTGGGCACGGCAGGCGCTGGGAGCCTGGCCGGCGGCGGCGGTGTCGTTGCTGCTGACCGCCAACGCGGGGCTGTTCTGGGGCGTTCAGGCGGGGATGCCCGAGCCGCTGGCGGCCTTGTTCACCACCGTCGCTCTCTACCTTTTCTGGCTCGCTCGTCGGCGGGAGTCCAGGGGCCGCCCTGACCGGCGCTGGTGGCTGGCGGCCGGTGTCTTTCTGGGCCTGGCGGTGCTCAGCCGCACCAACGTCATCACCCTCCTGCCGGTGCTGCTCCTCGCTTCCTTCCCGTGGCGGCTGCCGGTCGAGAGGGAGGAGCGTTCCGCGGCGCGGCGCCGATGGCTCGCGGGCGCGGCCGGGTTGATCCTTGGGCTGGTCGTCATGCTCTCGCCCTGGTGGGTGCGCAACGCGCGGCTCACCGGCTCGCCGAGCTTTTCGCTTCACTCCTACTACCTGGTGCCTTCGGGAACGCTTCCCGGGGAGAGCAAGAAGGACTACTCGGCACCCTGGGTGCGGGATTTCGTGCCGCCCCTCGACTACGCCCTCGACCACCCCCGGGAGCTGGCCCGGAAGTGGTTGCACCAGGGCGGCCGGATCGCCGCCCGCTATCCGTTCCTCGCCGGTACGCTCTTGCTCCCCCTGTTGCCCTGGCTCGGTTGGGGGCGTAGGTTGGGTGGCGAGCTCCGCGGGACCGCGGTGATCTTCTGCCTGGGCTTCGTCGCCAACGCGCTGCTCTGCAACTTCACCGACCTCAACCTCGAGCACTACTACTTCCACCTGCTGCCGGTGATGTTGCTGGTGGCGGTGGCGGTGGTGACGGGCGCCGTGCGCCGGGTGCCGGTGCGCGAAGGCCGGCGCTGGCTCCCCGCCACGGCGGCGGTGCTGGGCCTGCTGTGGATGGCGCATCCGGAGGCGCTGGCGGCGGTTCTCGAACGCACCGCCGACAAGTCGGCGAACCGGGTCGATCTCGAGCCCATGGCAGAGATCGCCGCCCGGACGACCGAGGACGCGGTCGTCTTCTCTGACCGCTCGGCGCAGGTCACCTGGTACACCGGTCGCCGTACGGTGCGCTTTCACTACGTCCGCGACGCCGAAGGACGCAAGAAGGCGGCGGTGCTCGAGCTGTCCCACGACTTCCTGCCGATGGACGCGGTCTACCTCTCCGGCACCTTCCTCTCGGACCCCAAGCGCCGCCGCATGTTCACTCGCCTCGAGCGCGACCCCGAGTTCCAGCGCCTCTATCGCTGCGGCCCGCCCCTCGCCGACGGCGGGGTGTTCTGCTGGCGGCGGCGTCAGCCAAAGGCCGGGGGCTAGGGCCCGCTCTCCGGCTCGGTCTTCGTCGGCAAGCTCGCTGCCGGGCGCGCCGGGTCACCGTCTTCGCTCCGGTGCACGACCCGCTGCGGGAAGGGGATCTCGACACCGTGCTCCGCGAAGGCGCGGTGGACGTCGATGGTGAAGGTGTTGCGCAGCTCGAGGAAGCGTGAGGTCTGGCCCCAGACCGAGAACTGCAGGTTGATCGAGGAATCGCCAAAGCCGGAGAGGATGAAGACCGGATTCGGGTCCTTGAGCACCGCCGGGTTCTTTTCGGCGACCTCGTAGAGGAGAACGCGCACGCGCTCGATGTCTTCGTCGTACGCGATGCCGACCAGGAGGTCGAAGCGCCGGAGGGGAAAGCGGGTCAGATTGACCACCTCCGCCTTCATCACCGTCTCGTTGGGGATGCGCACGAAGAGGTTGTCGAAGGTCCGGAGCTTGGTCGACAACAGATCGACGGTGAGCACCTCGCCGGTGGTGTCGCCGATGCGGATGGTGTCGCCGACGGTAAAGGGGCGCTCACCGTAGAGGAAAAGCCCGCTGATCAGGTTCGAAGCGGAGGTCTGCGACGCGAAGCCGATGGCCACGGTGAGGACGCCCGCGGCGCCCAGCAGGACCGACAGGTCGAAGCCGAGCTCGCGAAGGGCCGAGACGGCGGCCATGGCGAGGATGCCCCAATAAGCGAGGCGCCGCACCATGATCCGGCGCTGCACGTCCGTGATCCGCGCCGCCAGTCCGGCGACCAGCGTACCGCTCACCCAGCGCGCCACGGCGATGCCGATGATCAGCGTGATCGCGGCACGGACCGCCGATGCGATGTGTGGGTTCTCGAAGACCGGTTTGACCTTGAGCCAGAGCTCTGCGAGGTGCTCCATCACTGCTCCCTTTGTCGTTCCGGGACGAACCGATCAACCAAAAAGTGAGCTCAGCGCCCGCCCCATCCGCAGGCGCTCGGAGCGCTCGCGGGGCGTGCTCAGGGGCTCGGTCGCCGTCGCCTGGGCGGGGGCGCCGGGTTGGAGCTGGATGTCGAGATCGCCGCTGTCGTCGCGCTCGATGATCAATGGGTCGGTCCACAGCGTGTTCCCCTCGCCCTCGAAGAGCGAAAAGTGGGGCACGGGTACCTTGAAACGCTCGAGGCGGAGCGACGAGGTGGCTCGGTTCTTGACCGTCACCGGGGTGATCGCACGATCCGCGGGGACTTCCAGGTTGGCGAGGTTGACATGGGCATGGGTCCGGCTCAGGTAGCAAAGCTCACCCCGCAGGGTGGAGGGCCCGAACCAGGTTTCCGGTTGCGCTACCAGCGGCTCGTCGACCGCCGGCGGCGTGCCCCGGCGCAGGACGACCCGTAGCCACAGCGGCGTGCCGGCGTAGAAGGTCACTTCCTCGCCGGAGGGGATCAGCAGCGGTACCTCGGGACGGGTCACCACCGGTCGGTCCGCCAAGGCCGGTCGCACCTCGACGGTGTCGTCGGTCTGGCCGAAGACGACGCGCCGCAGATCGGCGCCGTCGGGCACCTTGGCCTGGTCGTCGATCGGCGTGGCCTCGGCCACCTCGACCGCGGACGGGGTGTTGTCGTCGCCCCAGCAGCGCGCGATCCACCACTCGTTGGGTAGGCGCCGCAGCCAGAGCTGGGAGCGCTCGATCTGCCAGCGGCGTTCGCTGCCCGCAGGGATCTCGAACTCTCCCCACCAGCGACCGCGGGTCGCCGCCAGGCTCTTTGGAGACGAGGGTTTGGTGTTCTTCTTCAGTCTGCTCACGGCGTGACTATACCGAAGCGCTCCGCCGGCTCCGACTCTCGCCGAGCCCCGAACCGCTCCGGCGAACCGTCGCGGACCGCGGTAGGATGACGGCTCCGCCTGCCGCGGCAGGCACGAAGAGCGAGCGAATGCGAGACGAATCGACCGCTCGCCGGATCCATACCGGCGGTGCGGCTTCAAGATCAGGAGTGAAACGAGCATGAATCGACCCCACGTCGAGCGGCTCCACATCGGCGACATGGAGCTGCCCCGGGAGTTCGCGGGCCTCTACGAGCTGTCTTACAACCTGTGGTGGAGCTGGAATCCCCGAGCGCGGGCGCTGTTCTCGTCCATCGATGCGCAGAGCTGGGCTCATTACCGCAACCCGATCCAGGTCCTGATCAACGTCGAGCCCCAGCGTTGGGACGCCCTGCTCGACAACGAGCCCTTCCGTGCGATGTATCGCGAGGTGATCCAGGAATTCCAGAGCTATCTCGACGACGTCGATCGCAGCTGGTTCCATCGCTCTCACCCCGAGCATGCCGACACGCTGGTGGCCTACTTCTCGATGGAGTACGGCCTGCACCACGGCCTGCCGCTCTACTCGGGGGG
>JAGQSE010000388.1:3054-12893 GCA_020439725.1 Acidobacteriota bacterium | reverse complement strand
TACGAGCGCCAGGGCGGGCAGCTCCGCCACCATGCCGGTGAAGAAGCCGCGCTCCGTGACGTCGTCGCGGACCAGGTGCGGAGGCTGGGCGAGACCCATGCCGAGATCGAGCGCCTCGAGGCCGCGGTGCGCGAGCAGGGGGACCACCTCGGGCGGACCTATGCCGAGATCGAGCGCCTCAACACGCTGATCCGCACGATGGAGGAGTCCCGTGCGTGGCGTCTCCACCAGTGGCTCCAGCGCACCCGGCGGCCCGACTGAAGATGCCGCGGATCGCGCTCCTTTGCTCCGAGCCCCTGCGCTCGCGGATGGCCGGGATCGGCATCCGCTACCTCGAGATGGCTCGCCGCTTGCCCACCGCCGGGCTCGAGGTCGTCCTGGTCACTGCCGGAGAGCGCGAAGCGGTTCCCGAGCTCCCTGCGGGGGTCGAGGTACGGGTCTTCGAGCGGGGACGCCTCGCGGAGCTCCTCGACGATTGTGACGCCTGTGTCGCCCAGGGCCAGCTGGCCAACGACGTCGCCCTCGAGCGGCCTTCGCTACCTCTGGTCATCGACCTCTACGATCCCTGGCTGATCGAGAACCTCCACTACAGCGCCAGCCTCGGCCTCGATCCCTATCGCAACGACCACGCGACCTGGGTGCTGCAAATGGCGCGGGGAGATTTCTTCCTTTGCTCTTCCGAGGAGCAGCGGCAGTACTACCTCGGGTTCCTGACCGCCTTGGGAAGGGTCAACCCGCCGCGGCTCGAACGCGATCCGGATCTCCAGGGCCTGATCACGGTGGCGCCCTTCGGTCTCCCGGAGCGCTTGCCCGAGCATCGGCCGTTGCTTCCGGGCCGGACGCCGGAGACGTCGCGCCGGCTGCTCTTCGGCGGGCTCTACGACTGGTACGACCCTCAGACCCTCCTCGACGCCCTCTCGCTCCTCGCCGCCGGCGGGCGCCGCGACTGGCAACTGCTCCTGATCCGCAACCCCAACCCCGACTCGACGCCGCAACGCTTGTTCTCCGAGGTCGAGGCTTGGTGTCGCCGCCGAAGCTGGTGGGGCGAACGCGTGGTGGTGCTCGATTGGGTGCCGGCGGAGCGACGCTATGACCTGCTGCGCGACGTCGACTTGCTGGTGGCTCCGCACCGTCCTAGCCTCGAGACGCGGCTGTCGCTCCGCACCCGTTTCCTCGATGCCCTGGCGGCGGGGTGTCCGGTGATCACCTCCGAAGGCGGAACGATGGGCCGGCTGCTGGTCGAGCACGACGCCGGTTGGGTGGTGCCGCCGGGTGATCCGGCCGCGTTGGCGGTCGCCATCGAAGAGGTGCTCGATCGCCCGGACCGCGTCGCTGCGCGGCGTGCCAACGCCGCTCCTCTGCTCGCCGCGTTCACCTGGGAGCGAGCCCTCGAGGGGCTGGTCGCCTTCTGCCGCGATCCCCGCAAGGACCCGACCCGGGATGACTTCGCGTTCCGCCCGGCGACCGTCTCACCCCCCGATTCGTGGACCTTCCGGCTCCGCCGCCGGATCGCACGCCTCCTGGGTACGAGGAGCTGAACCGGACCATGGAAAACCTGCACAAGGTGTCGGTGGCCATCCTCAGCTGGAACGGCAAACACCACCTCGAGATCTGCCTCGAAGCCCTCGAGCGCCAGCGCGATCCCGGCGTGGCTTGGGAGGTGGTGGTCCTCGACAACGGTTCGAAGGACGGTACCGCCGCTTGGCTCGCCGAGCGCCACCCGCGGGTGCGACTGGTCGAAAGCCCGGTCAACCTCGGCTTCTGCGCCGGTACCAACCGCCTCATGGAGGCCTGCGACGGCGATGCCGTCGCGCTCCTCAACAACGACACCAAGCCCGAGGAGGGCTGGCTCGCGGCCCTGGTCGACGGGCTGCGGGGGGCCCCGGAAGACGTGGCGGCGGTCTCCGGCTGCATCGTCGACTGGTCAGGGGAGCGGCTCGATTTCGGGCGTGGTGTCATGGCCTTCGACGGCCATGCGTTCCAGCTCGACTTCCGGCGCCCTCTGGGCCGAGCCCAGATCCCGGAGCACGGTACCGAGCTGCCCTTCGCCTGTGGCGGGAATCTCTTGATCCGCAAGCGCTCGTTCGTCGCCGCCGGGGGCTTTGACGAGAGCTATTTCGCCTATCTCGAGGACGTGGATCTCGGTTGGCGGTTGTGGTCGGGCGGTGAACGGGTGACCTTCGTTCCCGACGCGGTGGTGCGCCACCGCTCGAGCGCCACCAGCGACCTCTTGGGGCTCTACAACCGAGGCTTCCTTTTCGAGCGCAACGCCTTTCTCACCGCCTACAAGAACTACGAGGACGGTCTGTGGCAGAAGATGCTGCCGGCGGTCCTGCTCACCGTCACCGCGCGCACCCAGCACTTGATGGAGACGCGAAACCCCGGCGGCGGCCTCCTCGCCATCGACCCCTACGCCGGTCATATCGCCGACACTGCGCCCCGCAACGCGTCAGCGGCTGCACCCGCCGGGCAAATCCATGCGACTCGCCTCGAGCGCTGGCGTCGCTACGGCAAACGCGAGCTCCTGGGCCGGGCTTTCTTGAAGCTCGCCAAGACGATCTGGCCCCAGGCTCCCGCGCTCACTCCTCCCTGTCTCACCGACGAGCAAACCGTCGCCCATCTCCGCGCCCACGCCTTCATCCTCCGCCACCTCGAGCAGGCCGCGGAGGCGAGGCAAGCCGTCCAAACCCGCCGTCGCCGTCCCGACGCCGACTACTTCGCCCGCTTCCCCGCCTACCTCGTCCCGACCTATCCCGGTGATCAATCGCTTTTCCAAGACCCCGGTTTTCGCGCCTGGCTGCCGCCCGAGTTGCCTCTGATCGAATGCTCGTTGGGTGAGATTCTGCAGATGGATGGGTGAGGTTGATTGACAGGGGCGCTGCGCCTTGCTAAAACCAAAAGGTTTAGGTTAGTGCGTTTCTGGCGACTTTTTAGGTGCGCACCGTCTGGGATAATGGGCGTTGTCATCCGCAACGAAAGGCGTTGTCTGGTCGGTCTACAGGCAGCTTTGCTGGTAGCTCGTCCCACCAAGTGTCGCAGCGTTCAAGAAGTAGGGTGATCGAAATGACTTCGAGATTCCGTGCTCCCAGGTCGTTCTTCGTCGTTCTTGTGGCGCTGGTTGGCGTATGGCACGTGAGGGATCTTGAAGCGGATCCCTTGCTCGACAAAACGGGTCATGCGATATGGGTAAGCGAGGGCCAAATTCGCGCCGTTCTGACGGATCACTCGAGTTCCGAGAGCGGTTCGGTAGACGGGGTTTCAGGGGAGGTAGCGAAGGCCGTTCGCGAGACCGTCGACAAGCTCCTCGATTGGTACGACTACCATGCGAAGGTCGGGAACCTCGACGCGGATGGCTGCTTGCCGATCGGACCAACCCACTACGAACAACAGGACGCAAGGCTCGAGGGGTTGACGCCTCTCGCCGAGCTGGTCGAGCGAGCTGATGATGCCGTGGTCGTGAACGTGACCAGAGTAGAGCAAGGGTTCGAATACCGCGAGCTGAAGACCCGGGTCACTGTCGAGCTCATCAACGATCTGAGCTCAAGGGCCGGCGGTCCCCCTGCTGGGGAGGTCTTTTGGTTTGACCTGAGAAGCGTGAGCTTTCGGTTTGGGGACAAGTTGATCTGTCAGGAGCGCCGTGATCTGGAGCAACCAAGGGTGGGCGAGAACTTGCTTTTGCTCGGTCGATTGAAGGACCGGTCAGCAGGGCATTTCCTCGTGGCAAACTACTTTGAGGTCAAGAACGGTGCCGTCGTTCGTCTACCCTATGTCTTTGTCGATCCAGAGTCTGAGAGGAGTATTGCCAGGTTGTCGGAAACTAGGCGCTCCTCGCAGGATAAGTGATGTTCCGGGGAGGTTGCGAGGCGGAGTCATCAGGCTCGACCTCGTCTCGGGATTGCCTTTGCTCGGATACCCCTGGGTGACCGATTTCTCATACCTGCCATTCAGTTGATGTTAAAATTCTGGCGCGCTCGATCGTGCTCGATGATTTCTGCGAGCTTGTGCGTGCGGTTCGTGGCTCACGGATAAAGGATCCTTGGTCGCGTCGATCTGCAGGGACCACCGAAGAGCCTTGATCTGCTGAGTCGCGATCAACAGCCGAACGGCAGGACTTTCCCCGCGGACGAAGCGTATGGCACCAAAGCCAAGAAAGCGTCATCTTTGGAGGATGGGAATGAAAACGAAGTAGCAAGGCGGTGGATTGTTGTGGGTGCGAGTGATGCTACTGCTGGCCTTGCTACTCCCGCTCGAGTTCGTCGCGGCAGAGGCCCAAGGTGAAGAGATGGTAGCCCAAAGTCATTCAGAAGGCTCGCCGCCACTGTTTCTTACAGCGAGCCAGGTCCAGCAGATTGTTCGCGCTGAAAAGTCAGGTGTTGCCGAAGAAGATCCGGAGGTCGCGAGGCTTAGCCTCTCCACTGAATCGATGGCCAAGGTTGCAAGGCATGTTCAGGTGTTCGAGCATTTCAAGGAGCTTCATCGGAAAGAGGGTAACCTGACCGCGGAAGGTTTCTTCTCTTTTTGGCCCTCACATGCTCAGTACCGTTACGCCAATGAATACCGAGAGACCCGGCTGGAGGAGATGATAGCCAGGGCCGAGCTCGCCCTCGTTGCCCACGTGGAGGCATCGGAGTCGGGAATTACCATGGGTGGATTCCTTGCTACCCGCATCGATCTGGTAGTCGAGCGCGTCTTGGGTCCACCGGCCCCAGCTGTGAACGAGGGGGCACGCTTCTGGGCGGTGATGCCGTACTACGACGTTGTCATCGATAGGGAAAGATTTTGTTCAAAGAGAGAGGGCTTTCACGATCCGCAGGTTGGGGCTCTCATGCTGTTCTCGGCTTCGCGCCACGCGAGCCGAGGAGGCCTGCTTCCGGTTGCAAGTTACTTCTTGGTCGAGGGCGACGAAATGGAGCTGCAGCCATACGGATTTATCGAGCCGAACTCGATGCAGCTTCTTGTCGATCTCAGTACGGCCAGACTTGACGCTGGTGCCGAGGAGGCAGCGGCCTGAAAACTAGCGGAGCCTGAGATGGCTTCGTCGTTGCTGCCGAGCGTCTATCCGGCCAAAGCGGCTGTTGTGCACCGGACTACTAGAGCACTGTTTAGGTGACGGAGTCGGTTTCGGCTCTGAAACTTGTGCGCGGAATGGAGGTGCCCTCGCTTGACGTTACCGATGCTGTCCGCTACCGTTGGAAAGTAGATTTTGCTTTGCGTAAGGTGGCCCGTGCCCTATCGTGAGCCTCATGTGGCTACTATCACTGGGTGCTTCGATGGCAGTCGAAATTCGCGGTGCTCTCGGGGTTCGACCTGTTGCTTAGTTGGGGCAGTCTGCTGAGGTTGTTTAGTGAGGCATCGAACATAGAGATTGGTGGCTGACTTTGTCTACATTCTTCCGCTTGATCGTGGTTGTCTTCGCGCTGTGGTGTGCTGGTGCCGCCCAGGCCCAGATGTTTATGACCGATGCATTTTTCGACGCAGGTGGAAATCCGATCTGGGTTAGTGAAGATCAGGTGCGAGCGCTTTGGTCTCGCTCTGGCAAACGAGACCTTCACTCGTATGAAGATGTTCCGGCCACTTTGGACGAGGCGATCCTACGCACTGTGGCAGAGAGCCTATACTGGACGGCGGTGCATGCTGAGCGCGGCGAGCTTCTGCCCAATGGGTGCTTTCCCCTGACTCCAAGCCATTTCGAGCAGGAGTTTGCCAACGACGCGGGCTTGACTCCACTGGTGACGATGGTCGAACGGGCAAAGGAAGCTCTCGAGATCAAGGTTGTGAGCGTCGAGCAAGGCTTCTTCTATGGGGCCTTGAAGACACGGGTAGAGGGAGAGGTTCTCGAGCGCTTCAGGCCCGTATCCGTTGATCGGATGGCAAAGACGCTCGTGTTCTATCTTCCAAGCGTTGATTTTAAGGTCGAGCAGGGCAGGGTTTGTAAGCAGCAACCAGGCCTCAGGGTGCCCGAGGAGGGCGACGAGTTGCTCTTACTGGGGCGAGTCGACGACCCGGTCGAGGGTCTGTTTGCCGTCGCGAACTACTTTCGCGTCAAGGGTGGGAGGCTCACGGAGCAGCCTTATGGATTCATTGAGGGCGGTATCGATCAAAGCCTGGCGAGTCTGTCCCAGGCAAGGCTCAATGTGGGTCAAGATCCATGACCTGGGGACAAGCCGCGCTGTTAGGACTTCCTTGTCTCTTCAATTCGAGCCCCAAGGTGGTGGCAGCTGGACTGTTTGGGACGCTTCTCGTCTTCGGAGGAGGTGCAGCCGGGGCGCTCGGAACGCCTAACCCAGGCTTGCAGTCTACCTGCTCTGCCGACTCCACGGATTCACCGGGTTGCCCAGTCCTTGTAGACCCAGGCTCCTGCGGTGTCGTCCGAGAAGGTGAAAGTCCGCAGAAAGGTCGGCGTGAGACCAAGGTCTACGTTCCAGCAGGAGGCAGGTTTGATGTCGTCATGAATCAGTTGAGCTGTCTCATGGAGCGTGCCAATGACATCTGGCAGGGTCCTGAAGGGTGTCCACCGTACGGAAGCCAGGGAATCAATCGCCGAGTTCCGGTGGTCACGGTCGTTCGAGGAAGTAGGCCAGCGGAGGACACGGAGGATATTCAGCTTCTCTATGTCAATCAGGCTGCAATGGACCGCGGACAATGGGACCCTGCTGCGAATACACTGACCTTCTCAAACCTTGAGGCTTGGGACTGTGAAAGCGACTTTCATGCCAACGTTGTGGCCCATGAGCTGGGGCATGCATTTGGTCTCTGTCACGATAACTGTCACCTTCCCGGACCTCAGCCACACTCATCACTGATGTGGAAAGGGATCGGGCCGGACACGTTTCCTCCGGCAATCACCGAGGATCACTGTCGGGCCATCGAGAGAGCCAATTGCGACCGCGCTGGCGGCTGCACTAACTTGACGGCCGGTGACTGCCCCTGCTGCTTCTTCTGCACCATCCCCCCGCTGGAGGAGCGCTGCCTCCTGGCGCCCATGCTCTGTGGAACGGGCGGTTACTATGATGCTCCTGGGGGCAGCTACTGCGAGTACACCGTGCACACGGTGGTCTTCTACGGCACGATCGAGCAAACCTACCCCTTTGGCACGACGCTCTACGTTGGCAACCTGTTCAGCTTCACGACATCGAGCATAGATTGCTATGTGTTCGAGGTCACCGGCGGCGATCCTCAGGAAGGAGCTACCGAGTCCGCTCTGGCGGGAGATGGGCCGATCGTCTTCGTGCGGAGCCGTTACCCGGAAGGAGCGTCAGGACAGGTCCCGCTCTCGGGAGTGGCACGAGACGACGTCTATGGCATCAGCGCTCTCAACTTCTGGGTCGATAACCAGCTGGCGTCGGTGAGCAACGTTCAGACGGGTCTTTTCGACCCGTACCTCTGTGGTGAGGTCCCGGATCCAGGCTGCAATCCGAACAGCCGTTTCGAGGCCACGCTCGATGTCTCGGGGTTGCCCGATGGCATGCACACGCTCCAGGTTTTCGCGACCAATGGACGGAGTGTGGATCCGATCCCGACCTACTACGAGCTCGAGTTTGAGGTGGCGAATGGAGCTGGGGGTTGCACCGACACCACTCCACCGGCGGTCAACTTCTCAGCGCCGGCGCAGGGTGCGCTTCTCGAAGGCACGGCGACCGTCAGCTTCACGGCGTCCGATAGCTCAGGGATCGAGTCGGTGGGGCTCTACGTCGACGGTACCTGGGTCGAGGACGATACCGAGGCGCCCTACACCTTCCAGCTCGACACCACGCAGTACCCGGACGGGCCCCTCGAGCTCAAGGGCAAGGCGGAAGACGGCTGTGGCAACGTCAAGTTCTCCAACCCACGGAACGTCACCGTGGCCAACGGCCCCGAGGTCAGCCTGACCTTCGCACCGACCGACGACACCTTCTCGCACCAGGACAATCCGGACAGCGTCTACGGGGCCTACAACTTCTTCCGCCTCCGGACAGTCGATGGCGGTCATGGCCGCCATGGCTATCTCCGTTTTGCGGTATCCGGTGTCGTTGGCCCTGTCGTCTCCGCGAAGCTTCGCCTGCGCACGCAGGAAACCGCCTTCACCACGCACTCGGTGGGGGTCTACAAGCTCATCGAGACCCCCTGGACCGAAGAGACACTTACCTGGAACAACGCGCCCCTCAACTGGGTGCAATGGGTCGAAACCGCTCCACCGTTGGCGGCGGATTCGTGGCACGAGCTCGATCTCAGTGCATTGGTCACGGGCAACGGCGTCTATTCCTTCGGGATGGCAACGGGTGCCAATCAAGGAGGACTCGACTTCTGGAGCAAAGAGTCGATCTACCCACCGGAGCTCGTAGTGATCTCGGTCCCCTCGGCTGCGCCGGGAGCTTCCGGAGACTGAGGGCTCATCCTGAGGCCAGCCGCGGTTCGGGCATCGAGCTCGATACCCGGACCGCGGTTCGTACGATCTACTGCCAGGTCCCCGACTGGCTGTAGTTGCCGCTCGAGGGGACCGAGTAGCTGCGGTTGCTACCGCCCTCCCAGGTCGTGCCGCTCGAGCTCCTCACGATGTACTTGTACTGGATGCTCGAGCCCTTCGAGGTGTTGAAGAACACCGGCCCGCTCCACTGGTTCGAGCTTACGTAGTTGAGCTTGACCGCCTTGGCCGGATCCCAGTTGCCGAGCTCGGCGACGTTGCCGACCACGTAGATGTCCTGCCCAGGCGAGGTCGAGTAGCCGTAGACCGTAAAGTCGACACGGGTCGGCTGGGTGTCGCTGCACGAACGGGCGGCGAGGATCAGGGTCGAGCGAGCCTGGAGACCCCAGCTCGTGCCGGTCACCTTCCACAGGCTCTGGCTGCTCCACGAGGTCACCGAGGGGTCGTAGTAGACGTTGCCGGTGCCCTCGGCCCAATCCCCGGTGTCGGCGACGAGGAACCAGCACTTGCTGTTGGGTGCGGTCGGCAGGTTGAAGGTCAGGTCGCTCCAGTAGGCGTTGGAGGCGACGTAGAGATCGGGGGCATCGCTGCCGCCACCGGTCTCGGAGCTCGAGCCGTCGATCAGGTAGGCGAGGGTGTGCGAGCCCGACGACCAGTCGGGGCTGCCGACGCTGGTGCCGTGCCAGCCGAGGTCCGGATAGCCGTCGCTGTCATGGTCGCTTCCCGCCACCGTCACCGCGCGCCGGAGCCCCGGGTGCGCCTTGCGCAGGCCGATCAGGCGGCGGAAGACCTCGCGGGTCTTGGCGTGGGTCACCGGATCGCTCCAGTTGAGCCAGCCGCACGAGTTGTCCGCCATGTAGGCGTTGTTGTTCCCCGACTGGGTGTTCCGGAACTCGTCACCGCCGAGGATCATCGGGATGCCGTGGTGCAGGAAGAGGTTTGCGGCGAAGTTGCGGATCTGGCGCCGGCGGAGGGCCTCGTCGCCGCCGCTGTCCCAGCTGTCGTTGGACGAGCTGCCCGAGCTCGGGTCGGCGCCGGTGGGGTTGCACGCCCCGGTGCCGTTCTGTTTCGAGTTGTAGGAGACGAGGTCGTTGAGCGTGAAGCCGTCGTGGGCGGTGACGAAGTTGACCGACTCCTCGGGGATCGCGAAGCCGCTCCAGCTGCCGGTGATCGACGCGCCGAGGTTCCCCACCTGCGAGCTGTCGCCCTTGATGTAGCGACGGAGGTTGTCGCGCCAGTAGCCGTTCCACTCGGACCAGTCGCTGGGGAATTGCCCGACACCATAGCCAGACGTGTCCCAGGCCTCGGCGACCATCTTGACGCTCTCGTCGTCGCCCAGCTGCGCAATGTCCTCGAGGGTCTGGGCTGTCGAGCTGAAGCTGCGGCCGTCGCTACCCTCGCGGCCGAGGGTGTAGGCCAGGTCGAAGCGGAAGCCGTC
>JAGQSE010000388.1:837-3010 GCA_020439725.1 Acidobacteriota bacterium | reverse complement strand
ACCGCCGAACGGCTGGCGTTCAAGTTGTTGCCGGTGCCCGTGGTCTCCCAATAGCAGGTCTTGTCGTCGGCCAGCGTGTAGTAGTTGCGGTTGTCGAGCCCGCGGAAGCTGTAGTAGCGCACCGGCGAGCCCGAGCATCCTCCGCCTTCGCCGGTGTGGTTGAACACCACGTCGAGCCAAACCTCGATGCCCTCGTCGTGCAGAGCCCGGACCATGTCCTTGAACTCGGTCACCTGCCGGCCGTCGGTGTAGGAGCAGCTGTTGACGTCGGTGCAAAGGTACTCGCGGTTGGGGGCGAAGAACTGGTTGGTCATGTAGCCCCAGTAGTTCACCCGATCGGCGACCGCACCCTGGCTGGTGATCGGGTCGTCGAACTGGTTGTACTCGTGGATCGGCAGGAGCTCGACGGCGGTGACGCCGAGATCGGCGAGGTAGCCGGCCTTGGCGGCGAAACCGTCGTAGGTGCCGCGGATCGATGACGACAGCGAGGTGTCGCCCTTGGTGAAGCCGCGCAGATGGATCTCGTAGACGATGGAGTCCTTGGGGTCGACGTCGGGTTTGACGTCACCGGACCAGTCGTAGCTGTCGCTGATGACGATGGACTTGGGCATCGCCCCGGCGGAGTCGACGAAGCCGTAGGTGTCGGTACCACCGAGCACTGACGTCGAGTAGTGGTACTCCCCGGTGGAGCCGTCGAGGACGCGGACGACCTCGCCGGTCACCGCCTTGGCGTAGGGGTCCATCAGCAGCTTGTTGGGGTTGAAGCGATTGCCGTTCGAGTCGACGTGGGTGACGAAACCGGCGTCCGAAGCCTTGGCGGTCCCGGGGGTCCAGCCCGAGGTGTAGGTCCAGTTGGGGCCCCAGGCTCGATAGCCGTAGAGCGTGCCCGCGCCGGCACCGGAGACCGTGACGGTCCAGATGTGGTTGGTGGTGTCGGTCTTGGTCATCACATAGGTGGCCGACGGGCTCGAAGCCGTGGGTGTCGAGAAGATCCACAGCTCGATACGCGTCGCGTACTGCGAGAAGACGGCGAACTGGACACCACCGGTGACCAAGGTCGCACCGAGAGGGGTTTGCGCCGCCGCGGGGACGGCAGAACCCAGGATCGTCAGCAAGAGGAGTGGGATCAAGGCGAGGGGGCGGAATCGGGAAACAAGGGAGCGCATGACAGGAGCCTCCATGATCGCGGTGCTGCGCGCTGGGGAAGTTGCCGGTACAACGAGGGATGGGTAGGTGGACAGACCGGGCGGGAGAGTCTTCGCAGTACCTATTCGCATGCGAAAATATCAGTCGTCTTGCTTTCGGGCAAGGCTCCCAAGAGAGTCGATGAGGCAGCCGATGAGGCCGGTGATACGCTCGCGGCGGAGGTGCCTCGCATGAAAATCCCCATAGACCTGCCCGATGCGCAAGCCGAGCGACTCCGGGGTGAAGCGTCGCGGCTTGGCGTGAAGCTCGAGGACTTGGCCACAGCCGCAGTGATCGATCTGGTCAGCCGCAGCGACGGCGAGTTTGACCAGGCTGCAGAGCACGTCCTCCGCAAGAACGAGGAGCTCTACAAGCGCCTGAGCTGATGCGGTATTTGAGCCTCGCCGAGGTCGTTCATCTTCATCGCCTCGTCATCGACGCATCGGGAGGCCTCGCCGGCATTCGAGACCTGGGCGCGCTCGAAGCCGCTCTGGCACAGCCAAGAGCCACCTTCGACGGAAAAGGCCTCTACCCCTCCCTGGTCGAGAAGGCGGTCGCTCTCGCCTACTCACTGGTTCGAAATCACCCCTTTGTCGACGGGAACAAGAGGATTGGCCACGCCGCCTTGGAGGTGTTTCTCGTCCTCAACGGATTCGAGATCGAGGCGGAGGTCGTCGAGCAGGAGGAGCTGATGCTGGCTCTTGCTGCCGGCGATCTGAGTCGCGTTGACCTGATTCTTTGGCTCCGACAGAGGGTGCGACCGCGGGAAGGTCCAAGCTAGACAGTGGAGCTCGAGTCGGCTGGCTCGGTTCCGGCACCGGAGGCCAAGAGCTCAAGGGCACTCTTGAGCCGATCTAGGGCTTTTTCGCCCTGCCTCCCGCCAGCGTTCGACCCGGCTCGTCGGGTACTCCTTGAGGCTGACCGGGAGGCGGCGGCGGATGATGATCTCGTCGGGGGTGTGCTCGACCTGGATGGCTGAGAAGCGAAC
>JAGQSE010000388.1:0-674 GCA_020439725.1 Acidobacteriota bacterium | reverse complement strand
AAGTAGGCTCGCCCGTCCGGGTAGAGGAGGTGGCAGTTCTTCACCTCGAGATAGAGCTCGCCACGCTTGCCCCCGAGCCAGAAGTCGACCCGTGAGCGCTCGCCGTAGCGCCGCTCGGGCCGGATCTCGTCAAAGTGCGCCAGCCACGGCAGACGATGTTCCTCGAGCAGCTGCCGGACCAGCCGGTTGGGCAGCCCCGTGTTGGCGCCGTAGACCAGTCCGCCGGTCTCGACCAGCTCCCAGGTGAAGGCGAGCTTGCGGTTCGGGTTGTCGGCGCGGCTCAGCCAGACGCGACTGCCCGGCTCGGTGAGCCCTTCCATGGCGCCGGTGTTGACGCAATGGGCGGTGACGATCGTGCCGTCGGCGAGCTCGACGTCGGCGAGGAAGCGCTTGTAGCGGCGGCGGAGCCTGCCTTCGAGGAGGGGTGTCGAGCGAGGCAGGTGAACCGGGAGCATGGTGTTGGCCGGGGCTGACGGCCGGGGCCGTCGGTGATGCGGCGTCCTCCGACCCTTGGCGGGCCGGAGGACGGTCGCCCCGAGGCCGGGGGGCTGGGGCTACCAGCCGAGAACCCAGGCGAAGATCAGCGGTGCGACGATGGTGGCGTCGGATTCGACGACGAAACTCGGCGTGTCGGGGGTCAGCTTGCCCCAGGTGATCTTCTCGTTGGGCACCGC
>JAGQSE010000387.1 GCA_020439725.1 Acidobacteriota bacterium | reverse complement strand
ATGGTGTTCTTGCCGTAGAGCGTTCCCTGGGGACCGCGAAGGACCTCGATCTGACCGACGTCGAGCACGTCGAGGAGGGCGCCCTGGGGCCGCGCCAGGTAGACGTCATCGAGATAGAGCCCGACGCCGGGATCGACGCCCCACAACGGGTCCGCCTGGCCGATGCCGCGCATGAAGGCGGTGATCGTCGTCGACTGGTTGCGGCCGGCGTAGATCGACAGGTTGGGCACGTCGGCCTGGATCTCGGAGATGTCCGACGCGCCGCGGTCCTCGAGCTGGTCGGCCGAGACCACGGTCACCGCGACGGGCACTTCCTGGATGTTCTCCTCCCGCTTACGGGCGGTGACGGTGATCTCCTCCGAGACGACAGGCTTGGCGGAGGCTTCCTTCTTGTCCTTGTTGGCAGAGTCGTCGCCCGGGTCGGTGGCGCCCTGGGTGGACGCGTCGTCGTTGGCGGAGGCGTCCTGCGCCACCACCGGCGTCGCCGGTATGAGCAGGAGCCCCAGAAGGGTCAGGAGACAGGCGAAGCCGGTGAATCGATGCATGGTGGAAGCCTCCAACGGTGAGTCGAGCCGGGTGGTGCGAGCCCTGTCGCTCGGGCCCCGCTCGGGGTTTGTGCGGATGGACCGCCGGACCGAAGCCAGGGATCGAGGGGGTGGCGGACGGTCTTCCCGTACGCCCCCTCGAAGTGCGAGACGCGTGACGCTTCTTCGCTCGAGATGAATGGATCGAAGGTCTTCATCGACAGCCCCGACCGCTCGGTGGTCCGCCGTCTCGACGCCGCCCGCCGGCCCGGGCTGGAGCAGGTCGTCGAGCCGGCTTCCGGGATCAGCCCAGAGCACAGCGTCGACCGCTCCAGCTCTCGCGGGGGACGTCGAATCTCTTTAAACAAACCGAGCGCTCGCTCGGTATTTTGCGGAGAGGCCTCGCGGGTGTCAAGGGGAGAGTGTGCGCAAACTACGGCTGTGCAGGGTGGTAGCGGTGATCCCGTCGACCGTGGCGCCGCTCGCGTCGAGCCGAAAGCTCGACCCGGACTTGATGACTGACCGGTCAGTCAGTATGCTCTCGAGGTGAAGAAACCACGCTCCAACGACGCCAAGACCCCGGCCGACCGGGAGGGCGAGATCCTCGACGCGGCACGCTGCATCTTCTCGCGTCGCGGTTTCGAGGCTGCCACGATCCAGGAGGTGGCCGAGGCAGCAGGGATCGCCAAGGGAACGGTCTACCTCTACTTCAAGTCGAAGGACGAGCTCTATGCCGCGGCCCTTACCCGCGGGCTCGAAGAGCTCCACGAGGAAAGCGCCGCCGCCATGGCGCGGGAGTCCACCGCCGCCGGCAAGCTGCGGGCCTTCATCGCGACGCGCTTCAGCTACCTCGAGCGGCACAACGAGTTCTTCCGCATCTACTTCGTCGAGCTTGGCCACTCGTTGATCAGGACCGAGGGCAAGGACGCGGCGAAGGAGCGCCTCTACCGCAGCCAGGCGGAAGTCCTGGCCAAGGTGATCGAGAACGGCATCGCGGCGGGCGAGCTCCGACCGGTGAGGCCCGCCATGACGGCGCTGATGGTCCTCGACCTCACCCGCAGCACCCTGGTGCATCGCCTGCGCGGCTGGTCGAAGGCCACCGCCGCCGAGGACGAGGCGCACCTCTTCGACCTCTTGTGGAAGGGAATCGAGCGATGAGGGCAGCATTCGTCGGCCCGCTGGCGGCGGCCGTTCTCGCGGCCGCGTCGGTGGGACTGGCCGGAGCCGCGGCGGCCGAGACGCCGACCGGGACTGCGGCAAGCGAGAGTCAAGATGTGTCAGTCCCCCGCGACCTCTCCCTCGAAGAGGCCCTGGCGCGCGGTCTCAAGTCGAACCTCGGGGCCCTCCTCGCCGCCGGCCGGGTGGAGACCGCCGAGGGTGCGCGACGCCAGGCCCTGGCGCGGCTCCTGCCGGAGCTGTCGGCGGAGGTCTCGGACAGCCGGCAGAAGATCGATCTCGAGGCTTATGGTTTTCCGCCGCCCCCCGGTGAGTCGCCGCTGGTCGGGCCGTTCAACGTCTTCGACGCCCGTCTCAAGGTTTCCGGGACCCTCTTCGACGCGGCGGCCGCCGCCCGCGCCCACGCTGCGGCGCGGGCGCTGACCTCCGAGCGCCTGACCTATCAGGAGGCCCGCGACCGGGTGTCCGCCGCCGTCGCCGATCTGTACCTGCGGGCGCTGTCCGCCAGCGCACGGGTCGAGGCGGCTGCCGCCGAGGTCGAAACCGGCCGAGCTACCGCCGAAGAGGCGGAGGATCGCCAGAAAGCCGGTAGCGCGGCGGGGATCGAGGTCTTGCGTGCCAAGGTCACCTTCGCCGCCGCCCGCCAGCGCTGGATCGAGGCGCGGGGTGAGCAGCAAAAAACCGATCTGGCCCTGGCTCGCGCCGTGGGTTTGCCCCTGGACCGGCCGCTCCACCTCACCGACACGGTACCCTTCGCGCTCCTGCCTCTAGGCGACGTGAAAGCCGCCGTCGCCCGCGCGCTCGAGCAGCGCCCGGACCTGGCATCGGCGTCGGCGCAGGTTGAAGCTGCCGAGGCCTCCGTCGCCGCCGCCCGCCGCCAGCGGCTGCCGAGCCTCGGCGTGCGCGCCGATTGGGGCTCCATCGGCTCGACGGCGTCGGACACCGAACACACCTACAGTGTGGCCGCGGGTCTGCGCATTCCGCTCTTCGAAGGCGGGCGCATCGCCGGCGACGTTCGCGAGGCCCAGGGGCGTCTCGATCAGGCTCGCGCGACCCTAGACGACCTCCGGAGCCGCGTCGAGCTCGACGTCCGCAGCGCCTATCTCGACCAGGAATCCGCCGCCGAGCGAGTCGAGGTCGCCTCGGAGGCTCGCGAGCTCGCCGCCAGCCAGCTCGAGCAGGCGCAGGACCGCTTCACCGCCGGGGTCGCCGACGGCCTCGAGGTCGTCCAGGCCCAGGAAGCGGTGGCCGCCGCCGCCGAGCGCTATGTCTCCGCCCTCTACGACTTCAACCGGGCCAAGGTGAACCTGGCCCTTGCCCTCGGGGTGGCGGAAAACGCCACCGCTTCGTTCTTGAGAGGAGAGCCGCGATGAGCACCCAAGGCTCGCGCATCGACGACGACCCCGCCACGGAGACCTCCGCCGGCGATTCCAAGGCCCCGGCGCGGGGTGTCCGGGGCCTGTTCCACCGCTACCCGAGGGCGCGCGCCGGTGCCGTGGGGTTGGCCGTGGTCCTGCTCGCCGGCGGTTTCTTCCTGTGGCGATATCTCTCGGTGCGCGAGAGCACCGACGACGCCTTCGTCGACGGTCCCATCGTCTCGACCGCCTTCTCGGTGTCCGGCACCGTCGCGGAGGTCCATGTCCACACCAACCAGCAGGTGACGAAGGGAGAGCTCCTCGCCGAGCTCGACTCCGACGACTACCGGTTGGCGTTGGCGCGGGCCGAAGCGGATCTCGCCGCCGCCCAAGCCGCGGTGGCGGCTGCCGAGGCGCAGGTGCCCATCGCGGCGACCAACTCGTCCTCGGGCCGCTCGGCGGCGGCCGCCCAGATGTCGCAGGCCCGGGCCGCCGCCAGCGCGGCCGAGCAGGGGGTCAAAGCCGCCGAGGCGCGGCTCGAGAGCGAGCGGGCCAACCTCGAGAAAGCGACCCAGGACGTCCGGCGCTACGAGCAACTGGTGGCGAAGAACGAGATCGCCCGCCAGACCTACGAGCACGCGGTCACCGCCGAGCGCTCCGCCCGCGCCGCGGTGGCCGAGGCCGAGCAGCAGGTGGCCCTCGCCGAGAGCCGGCGCTCGGAGGCCGAAGCGATGGTCTCCCGCTCCGCCGCGGGCGTCGAGGAAGCCGGTAGCGGTCCGCATCAGGTCGAGGCAAGCCGAGCCCAGGTGCGGCTGGCCGAAGCGCACGTGGCGCAGGCCCGGGCCGCCCGCGATCTGGCGAAATCGCAGCTAGAGGACACCCGGCTGGTCGCCGCCGTCACCGGTCGGGTGGGCAGGAAGAACCTCGAGGTCGGCGAGACCGTGCAGGCGGGGCAGGCGGTGCTGGCCCTGGTGCCGCTGGCCGATGTCTGGATCACCGCCAACTTCAAGGAGACGCAGATCGCCGACATCCGCCCGGGGCAGGTCGCCATCGTCCACGTCGATGC
>JAGQSE010000022.1 GCA_020439725.1 Acidobacteriota bacterium | reverse complement strand
AAGAACGTCATCGCCATCGCCGCGGGCACCGTGGTCGGGCTCGAGCTCGGTCACAACACGCTGGCGGCCCTGATCACCCGCGGCCTCCACGAGATCACCCGCCTGGGGGTCGCCTGCGGCGGCCGGGCGAGCACCTTCTCGGGGCTCGCGGGGCTCGGCGACCTGGTCCTGACCTGCACCGGCGGTCTGTCACGGAATCGCCGGGCGGGGCTCGAGCTGGCGCGCGGACGAACCTTGGAAGAGATCACCGGCGGCACCTCGATGGTCGCCGAGGGGATCAAGAACGCCTTGTCGATCTCGCGCCTGGCGGCCCAGGCGGGGGTCGAGATGCCGATCACCGAACAGATGGTGGAGGTCCTCTACGACGGCAAGGAGCCGCGCAGGGCCGTCCAGGACCTGATGACCCGGGAGCTCAAGGCCGAATCGGCCCTCTAGCCCCACCGCGCCGGCGGAGACACCATGCAGCACCAGACCGTCCTGATCCTCGACTTCGGCAGCCAGTACACCCAGCTCATCGCACGCCGTGTGCGCGAGAACCGGGTCTACTGCGAGATCGAGCCTTGCGACCTGCCGGTGGAAGAGATCCGCCGCCGCGCACCGGTCGGGCTGATCCTCTCGGGGGGACCCGACAGCGTCTACGGCGAAGACGCGCCGCGATCCTCCGCCGAGCTCTTCGACCTGGGGATCCCGGTGCTCGGCATCTGCTATGGCATGCAGCTCATCGCCCACCAGCTGGGCGGCCGGGTCGAAGGGGCCACCTCGCGCGAGTACGGCCGTGCGGAAATCGAGCTCCTCGACCGCGAAGGGCTGTTCGACGGCCTGGCGGGTCGCGAGACGGTCTGGATGAGCCACGGTGACCGCATCTGCGAGGCGCCGCCGGGCTTCCGCACGCTGGCGACGACGGGGAACGCGCCGGTGGTCGCCTTCGCTCATGCCGAGCGCCGGATCTACGGCATCCAGTTCCACCCGGAGGTTTCGCACACGGTCCACGGTGGCGAAGTGCTGCGCAACTTCCTCTACGCCGGCTGCGGCGCCGAGGGCGATTGGAGCATGGCCTCCTACGTCGACGAGGCGGCGGCGCGGGTGCGCGAGCAGGTGACCCGAGGCAAGGTGATCTGTGCGCTTTCGGGCGGGGTCGACTCGGCGGTGACGGCGGCGCTTCTCGAGCGGGCGGTGGGGGACCGGATGGTGGCGATCTTCGTCGACAACGGCGTGCTGCGAAAGGGCGAGTGCCGGCAGGTCGAGCACAGCTTGAAGGAGGCCCTCGGTGTGCCGCTCGTCACCGTCGACGCACGCCAGCGCTTCCTCTCCGAGCTCGCCGGAGTCAGCGATCCCGAGGCCAAGCGCAAGACCATCGGTCGGGTGTTCATCGAGGTCTTCCAGGACGAGGCCTCGCGGCTCGACGACGCCGCCTACCTGGCGCAGGGCACCCTTTACCCGGACGTCATCGAGTCGGTGTCGGTCAAGGGTCCGTCGGCGGTGATCAAGAGCCACCACAACGTCGGCGGTCTACCGGATGATTTGCATTTCGGCCTCGTCGAGCCGCTGCGCGACCTGTTCAAGGACGAGGTACGCAAAGTCGGCGAAGCGCTCGGCTTGCCGGAGAGCATCGTC
>JAGQSE010000386.1 GCA_020439725.1 Acidobacteriota bacterium | reverse complement strand
TCGTTGACGCGCAGCACCACGTCGTTCAGGAGCTCGGCGCGCGCCGCCGGCGACGAGCCGGCGAGCAGGGTGACGGCGACGAGCAGGCTAGCGACGGGTGTTTTAGGCAGGGCCATAGGAACCTCGGTACTCGAACGGGAGATTCCGCTCGTAGATCTCGACATTGTAGTGGTCGCGCGCCTCGGCCAACAAACTCCCGAGGATCTCGTCGCGCTTGCGGCGACGCAGGCGGTCACGGATCTCGTCCGCGACATCCTCCTCGGGCATGACCTGCTCGGGGAGACGGGCCGTCACCTGGAAGATGTGGAAGCCGTAGTCGGCGGGAACGATCGAGCTGAACTCGCCGGGGGCGAGACCGAAGACCACCTCGGCGAAGGCCGGCGACAGATCCGCCCGTGCCAGCTCCCCCTGGTTTCCGCCCTCCTCCGCCGCCGGATCCATCGACCAGCGCCGCGAGACGGCGGCGAAGTCCTCACCGCTCTCGAGCGCCGCCAGGGCCTTCTCGGCGGTTTGACGGTCGGTGACCAGGATCTGGCGCAGCCGCACCCGCTCGGGGCGGCGGTAGCTTTCACGGTGCTCGACATAGTAGCGGTGCACGTCCTCCCGATTCGGCGGCTGGCTGGCAGCCTGAGCGACCAGGGCGTCCACCGCCTGTCGCCGGCTCGCGCTCGCCGGTGCGGCGCCCCGGTCCACGGCCGCGCGGATCAACAGCTCCTCGTCGAGGAAGCGATCGAAAAGACGGCTCAGGGCGAGATTGCCGAGCGGGGGCTCGCCGGCGCCGACGTTGTTGGCCAGGTATTCCTCGAAGCGCTGGTAGGCGATCTCCTCCCCCGCGAGGCTTGCCGCGGCGTCCTGCGAAGGCACCGCTTCCGGGCCGCAGGCGACGAGCGCCACGAACCCCAACGTCACGGCGGTCCGGGCGGCGGCCGCGGCGACCGACGCTCGCCGTTGGGCCGGGCTCATGCCACACCTCCCACCGCCGGCGCCTCGCTCTGGACCGCCAGCTCGTCGAGGAGGCTGCCGAGCTGGCCGAGCACCGCCTCGCCGGGCTCGGCGCGGAGCGACAGCGCGCCGGTCGGGCTGAAGCTCGCCTCGGGGGCGCGCGACACCAGCTCGATGAGCCGCTCGGGGTCGATCCGTGCGTCCTGGCGCAGCCGTAGCACGAGCTTGCCCCGGTGCGCCGACACCGACTGAATGCGCAGCGCCTCGGCGCGGCGCTTGATCTCGGCCACCCGCACCAGGGTCCGGACCGGCGGCGGCGGCGCGCCGAAGCGGTCGTCGAGCTCGGCCATGAGCGCCTCCTCGCCGTCCTCGCCGGCGGCGATCTTGCGATAGATCTCCATCCGCAGGTTGGCGTCGCTGACGTAGGACTCGGGGATCGACATCGTCACCGGCAGATCGAGGGTGGTCGACGGTCCTTCGGTGACGGTCTCGCCGCGCATCTCGCGGACCGTCTCCTCGAGCATCTTGAGATAGGTCTCGATCCCCACCGCCGCGATGTGACCGCTCTGCTCGGCGCCCAGCATGTTGCCCGCGCCGCGGATCTCGAGGTCGCGGGCGGCGATACGGAACCCGGCACCCAGGTCCGAGAACTCGCGGATCGCCGCCAGCCGCTTGCGCGCCATCTCGGACAGCACGCGGTCCGTGGGCACCATCAGGTAGCAGTAGGCGAGCTGGTTCGAGCGGCCGACCCGGCCGCGCAGCTGATAGAGCTGGGCCAGGCCGAAGCGATCCGCGCGGTGGACGATCATGGTGTTGACGTTGGGGATGTCGATGCCGTTTTCGATGATCGTGGTCGCGAGCAGGACGTCGTATTCGCCGGCGCTGAACGCGTGCATGCGGCGTGCCAACTCCTGCTCGTCGAGCTGGCCATGCCCCACCGTGATGCGCGCCCGGGGCACCAGCTCGCGCAGATAGCCCTGCATGTTCTCGATGGACTCGACGCGGTTGTAGACGAAGTAGACCTGCCCGCCGCGCTCGAGCTCGAACTCGATGGCCTCGCGCGCCAGCTCACCGCTGAAGGGCAGGATGGCGGTCTCCACCGCCATGCGGTCCTTGGGCGGGGTCTCGATCACCGACAGGTCGCGCACCCCGGCGAGGGAGAGCTGGAGCGTCCGCGGCACCGGCGTCGCCGACATGGCGAGGACGTGGACGTCCTTCTTGAGCTGCTTCAAGCGCTCCTTTTGGGCGACACCGAACCGTTGTTCCTCGTCGACGATCATCAATCCCAGCTTGGCGAATTTGAGGCCGCGGGAGAGCAGCCGGTGGGTGCCGATGAGGATGTCGATGCCGCCCTTGCCGAGCCGCGTCGCGATGTCCTTGACCTCCGCTGGGGAGCGGAAGCGCGAGATCATCT
>JAGQSE010000385.1 GCA_020439725.1 Acidobacteriota bacterium | reverse complement strand
CGCTTCTGCGACGCCTTCAACATCCCGCTGGTGACCTTCGAGGACGTCCCTGGTTTCCTGCCGGGGACGCAGCAGGAGTACGGCGGCATCATCAAACACGGCGCCAAGCTCCTCTTCGCCTTCGCCGAGGCGACGGTTCCCAAGATCACGGTGATCACCCGCAAGGCCTATGGCGGCGCCTATTGCGTCATGGCGTCGAAGCACCTGCGCACCGACGCCAACTTCGCCTATCCCGCCGCCGAGATCGCGGTGATGGGGCCCGAGGGGGCGGTCAACGTGCTCTACAAGCGCGAGCTCGATCAGGCCGGCGACGGCGCGGCGGCGTTGCGTTCGGAGCGCGTCGGCGAGTATCGCCAGAAGTTCTCGAACCCCTATGTCGCGGCGGAGAAGGGTTTCGTCGACGCGGTCATCGAGCCGCGCGAGACGCGGCCGCGGATCATCCGTTCGCTACGCCAGCTGGCCGGCAAGCGGTCGACCATGCCGCCCAAACGCCACGGCAACATCCCGCTCTGAGCGCGCGGTGGTGCCGGGGGGAGGCCGCCTTGACACTCCCCGCCGAGTCGGGCAAGCTCTCGACGGCCTGTAGCGGGAGGATCGCGACCTCGTCGCCGTCCTCCCGAGCCGGCATCCGACCCAGTCCGCCACACCAGGAGTAGCACCATGCGTGAGAAAGATCGTGCGCTGCGCCGGCGCCGTCAGCGGCGCCAGAAGCGTTTGAAGAAGCGGTTCCAGGAAGAGCTGGCCGCCGCCCAGAAGAAGCCCGCCGCCAGCTCCCGCCCGGCCGCCAAGAAGACGACGGCAAAGAAGGCCGCCGCCAAGGCTGCGCCGAAGGCCGAGAAGGCCGAGAAGGCGGAAGAGAAGGCCGCCGCCAAGCCCGCCAAGGCCGAAGAGACCGCGGCGCCGGCGGCCGAGGAAGCCCCGGCCGCCGAGGAGTAGGCCGGGATGAAGATCGCCGTCGGCGCCGACCACGCGGGGCTCGAGCTCAAGGACCACCTCCGGCGGTACCTCGAGCAACAGGGGCACGCGGTCCACGATTTCGGGACCCATTCCCCAGAGAGCACCGACTATCCGGACTACGCCGAGCGCGTCGGCCGGGCGGTCGCCGGCGGCGAGGCGGACCGGGGGCTCCTGGTCTGCGGCACCGGCATCGGCATGGCCATCGCCGCCAACAAGATCCCCGGTATCCGCGCCGCCAACTGCTTCGAGCCCTACACCGCCGAGCTGGCGCGCGAGCACAACGACGCCAACGTCCTCACCCTCGCGGGGCGGATCCTCGCCCCGCCCTACGCCGAGGCGACACTCCAGGCCTTCCTCGACACCGACTTCGCCGGCGGCCGCCACCAGCGGAGGATCGACAAGATGTCGGCCCTCGACGGCTCTCCGGCAGCCCGACCCTGAGCCTTCCCGGTCTCGGCGTTCCGACATCCCCGATCACAGAAAGGTCCTTCCGATGCCCGACTTCGCCGCCCTGCGCGACACGGATCCCGAGGTCTTCGAAGCCATCGAGGCCGAGCGCCGGCGCCAGAACCATGGCCTCGAGCTCATCGCCTCGGAGAACTTCACCAGCCCCGCGGTGCTCGCGGCCACCGGCTCGGTGCTGACCAACAAATACGCCGAGGGTTACCCGGGACGCCGCTACTACGGCGGTTGCGAGT
>JAGQSE010000384.1 GCA_020439725.1 Acidobacteriota bacterium | reverse complement strand
CGCCCCGAACATCTTGTGCAGCTGCGCGGCGGACAGGCGACTCAGATCGCGGCGTGCCTGCATCTCTTCGAAGACCTCGGCCCACCGGTCCGCCGGGATCAGCTCGAGCGTGTCCGCCGGTGGCGCGTCGTCCTCGCCCGCATCGACCGCCACGATGCGGTGCATCCGCGGCTCGAAGCGCTCGTTGAGATCGACTCGTGCGCGCACGTGGTAACCCGAGTATTCCTCCCAGGTGCCGCGGCACTCCTCGAGGGGCCGGTGCACGAAGCGGATCTCCTCGAGCCACTTGATCGCCTTGTAGAAGAAGAAGGCCGGGCCGACCACACTGCGCAGCGGACCACCGTTGGCGTAGGGTAGCGGCTCGCCGTCCAGGGTCGCGGCCAGGAGGACCCCCGACGCCGGGTCGAGACAGTCGGCGAGGGGCATGAAGGTGTGATGCCGCTCGCCGCGCGGACCCACCGTCGCCGGGGCCCGGCTGATCAGCTCCACCGACGGACCGAGCTCACCGCCCCCGGGCCATGGCCGGGGGGCGACCAGATCCGCGAGGGTCTGGAACCGGACGCCGCCGAAGCGGACCAGGCCGCCACCGGGGGCGATCTTTGCCGCCGAAACGCAGGTGATGTCGTGGGTCACCTCGATCGGTTCGGGCTCGAGGGCCAGAAGCTCGTCGAGGCTCAGCACCCGGGGTTCCGCCACCTCGCCGCCGACGGTCAGGCGCCATGCGTCGCGGGTGGCCAGCGGCCGCGGCTCGTGGCGTGCCCCCGAGTCTCCGACGATGCGCAGGACCGCACCGTCCCCCGAAGGTACCGCCTTGTCGTGGCGTTCGTCTTTCACGCTCATGCTCCGCTCCAGGTCTCGGTTGATCCTCAGACGGGTCTCGGCCACTCGCCGGGCGCCAGCAGGTCCGCCATCGCTTCCGGATTCTCGATGCCCGCTTCCCTCAGCCGGGCGTCCGCCTCGAGGATCTGCTCGGCTCCCTGGGGCCCACCTATCAGCTGTCCGAGGCGGCGTCGGGCGGCGGCGGCGTAGAGCGTCATCTCGCGGCCTTCGAGGCCCTCGGCGGCGCTTTCGAGAAGCGCCAGCACCTTCCGCCGGCGCCCCTGGAGGCTCTCGAGACCCGCTTCGACGAGACCGGCCAGAGCCAGTCCCCAGGAGCTCCCCTCGCGGCGCATGCGGCGGATCGCCTTGCGCACCGCCCGCCTGAGCGACGGCGTCTCGCCGGCCTCCGGTCCCAGCTGCACCGCCGCCGCCAGAGCTGTCCGCGCACGCAGGTGCCAGGCCTCGAGCCGGGTCAGCTGGATGCGCAGCAAGAGCGAGCGTTCGAGCTCCGGCCAGCGGTTCTGGAGCCGCTTCCAGGCGCCGACCCGGGCCCCACCGTAGAGGGCCACCTCGACGGTGCCGATCATGTGCCAGTAGTGCTGCAGGTGGAAGCCCTGCTGCGACCAGCGATCGAGCGAGGCCTCGACCTCGGTGCGCGCCAGCTCGACCTCGTCGCGCGCCAGCCAGGCGGCCCAGGTCACCCGCGAGCGGACGTTGGTTTCAGCATAGAGGTCGCCGCGTTCCTGGATCTCGCGCATCAGCTGCGGGATGCGCAGCGCGATGGTCCCGAAGCGACCGAGGAACAGCAGGCAGCGGAGCTGGAAGAGGACCGCCGTGTCGAGCTCCCAGGTGACGCCGGTGCAGCGTTCCCGGAGGGTCTCCTCGGCGCTTTCGAGGCGTTCCAGGGCGATCGACCACTGGCCCTGCAGGTAATAGGCGATGCCCGCGGTCAGCGCGGCGAGACCCAGGGCGTGGGGGCGCTGCACCTCCTGCGCCAGACGTCCCGAAAGCCGGATCAGGTGCTCGGTGTGGCGATGCGCCCGGTTGCCGCGGGTCGCCGAATAGCCGGCCTCGATGGCCAGCGAGCGGGCGACCCGGTAGAGGTCGCCGTGGCGGAGAGCCAGCAACAGCGCGCGGGTCCCGAAGTCGCGGCCGCGGAGCGGATCGACCAGCCCCAGCCCCACCGAGACCGCCCAGCAGGTATCGATGCGCAGCCGGTCCTCGGGGCTGACCTCCTCCTCGAGCCGCGAGCGGAAACGCAGTCCTCGGATCCGCAGCTGGAGCCGGCGCCAAAGCAACGAGAGCACCGCCTGCCGCTGCGTGGCGGGCATCTCCATCCCGACGGTGCGGAGCACGTGCCGCACCGTCGCCAGCCCCTTGTCGATGCGTCCGCTGCTCAGCAGTTGCTCGGCGGCCCGGCGACGGAGCTCGAGAGCCAGCGGCTCCGGGGCGTCGTCCGCCGCCGCCAGATACACCTGGGCCGCATCGGCGCCGCGGCCGCTGTTGGCCAGCGCGTCGCCGAGCTTGACCCGCAGCTCGGGCAAGGCCTCGCGCTGGGTCACCATCTCGGTCGCCTGGCGGTAAAGCCGGGCGGCACGATCGAAGGCCAGGGCCTCGGCGGCGCGGTCCGCGGCGAGAACGGCGAAGTGGGCCGCCGGCTCGCGGTCCTGGGCCGCGCGGTAGTGGTGTGCCAGCGTCTCCGGGTCGCCGTGACCGGTCTCCTGGAGAGCCCGGGCAAGGCTCCGGTGATAGGCGATCAAGCGATCCGGCGACAACCCTTCGAGCACCACCTGGCGGATGCGGTCGTGGTACGGCTCGAGCTCCTCGCCGCCGCGGGCGCCACGCATGCGGACCAGCTGGAGCGCGCGTAGACCCGCCAGCGCCGGCTGCAGCTCCTCTTCGATCAAGGCGGCGCGGGCGGCCACTTCGAGGAGCAGCGGGCGTCCCGCCACCGTCACCACCGCCAGCAACCGTCGCGCCTCCGGTGCCAATCGCTCGATGCGCGCCTGGACGGCCTTTTCGACCGTCGCCGACGCCACCACGCGCTCGAGCTCCGCGAAGCTCGGGTCGCCACCGCTGCTCAAGGTCTGGGCGTAGCGCACCAGCGCATCGACGAAGAAGGGGTTGCCACCGGACTCGCGAGCCACCGTCTCGGCGAGGGTGTCGCCGTGGGCCAGCCGGCGCTCGACCTCGGGGGTGCGTTCGCTCTCTCCAGGCGTCTCCACTCCGAGCAGCCGCCGTGCCAGGGTCCGTGCCTCGGCGGAGTCGAGCTCGCGCACCGCCAGCTCGCGGACCTCCGTCGCGGAGCGCGTCAGGTCGTGGCTGAACACCGACCGCAGCAGCGGGCTGGTCAGCACCTCCTCGCTCCGGAAACAAGCGATGAGCAGCATCGGCGGCGGGTCCGGCGGGCGTAGCAGCTCCTGGATCAGCGCGGCGCTGTCGAGGTCGCCCCACTGCAAATCGTCGATGAAGAGCACCAACGGGTGACGGTCGCTGAGCCGGAGCAGCAGCTCGCGGAGCGCCGAGAAGGCGCGCCGCCGCAGCTCGCCGGAGTCGGGGATCTCGAGGACCCGCCGCCGCGATTCGGCCACCGCCTTGACCCGTAACAGGACCGGGAAGAGCCGCGCCAATGCCAGCACGTTGTAGGGCAGCATCGTCTCGACCTCCTGCCGGGGCAGCGCTCGCAGGTAGCGGCTGAGCGAGTCGATGAGCGAGTCGAAGGCCTTGTAGGGCACCGACTCGCGCTGGAAGCAGCGGCCCGCGAGGACCACCACCTCCTCGTCGCGCAGATGCAGGTCGTCGAGGAAGCGGTGGACCAGCGCGCTCTTGCCCATGCCCGAGCTGCCGTGGACGAACAGGGCGATGGTCCGGCCGGCGCACGAGTCGTCGAAGGCCCCTTGCAGCGTCTTCAAATGGCGATCACGCCCGACGAAGGGAGGGGCCATGGACGACGACCCGATGAGAGGCAACTGGTCCCCGGCGCCCAGCCGGCGGAGCACTTCGCGACCCTTCGGCCGCGAGCGCGGATCCCGGTGAAGGAGATCGACGCACAGCACGTCGAGGTCCTCGGGGACCCGCGGGTTGAGCGTCGACGGCGGCGGCGGGTCGATTTTCTGCTTGTCGGTGAGGATCTTCATCACCGGACCCGAGTAGGGCAGCCGACCGGTGAGGATCTCGTAGAGCATCAC
>JAGQSE010000383.1:13532-17816 GCA_020439725.1 Acidobacteriota bacterium | reverse complement strand
ACCTACCGGGCGCGGCTGGTGGTCGGAGAGTGGAGCTCCGAGGTGCCCTTCGAGGTGCTCGCCGATCCGCGCTCGTCGGCGACCCAGGAGGACCTCGAGGCCCAGTTCGACTTCGTCCTCGGCGTCCGCGATCGGTTGACGGAGATCCACGAGGCCATCGCCGGGCTGCGCCGTGCGCGGGGCGACCTCGAGGCACTCGAGACACGTGTCGGGAAGGATGACGCCAAGGACGGTGAGGACGCCGCCCACCCCGAGCTCGCGGCGGCGGTTTCCACCCTCCTCGCCGATCTCGACTCGATCGAAAAGGCCCTCTACCAGACCCAGAACCAGAGCCCCCAGGACCCGCTCAACTTCCCGGTTCGGCTCAACGACAAGCTCGGGGCCCTGCTGCGCCTGGCGTCGATCGGCGAGAACCGGCCGACGGACTCGATGGTCCAGGTGCGTGATCAACTCGAGGCGGCCGTCAACGAGCAGCTGAACCGCCTCTCCGATCTGTGGCGGGACCGGCTACCCGAGATCAACCGCCTCGCCCGCGAAGCGGAAATCCCGGCCGTCCGCCCCCCTGCTCCGCCGGAGGACTAGCGGGCCCGGGGGCGACGGCTCACTCGGGCACCTCGAGCAGGATGCCTTCGCGGGCGCCGGTGTTGGTATTGACCGGCAGGCCGCGCCCCTGGGGCATCAGTCGCAGAAAGCCGCCGCCGTGCCGGCCGCCGACGTCGAACAAACCCCAGACCACGTCGTGGGGGGCGCAACCGACGTCTCCGTGCTGGTAGATGAAGGGCTCCGAACGGACCAGCTCCTGGACCACCCAGCCCCCCTCGGCGAGCGCCCGCTCGACCTTCTCGCGCCATTCGGGCTCCGGCGTCGAGACGCCCAGGTGCACCGCGAGACCGGCGAGACCTCGGCCGCGCTTGAGGACCAGGCGCTCCCGCTGCTCGAGCAGGAGGTCGGGGAGGTTCCATTCCCGGCCGCCGAGCTCGGTGCGCCGGTCCGCGACCACGCGGGTCCAGGGCACCAGCGAATCGATCAGGCGGCGCTCCTCGTCGTCGAAGACATCCCGGTACCGCGGGTCCGAGAGCAGCGCGAGGTTGCGCTTTTCATCGAGGACCTCCTTCAAGGGACCGTTGACCAGCACCACCGTGCGCCGTTCCAGACACTCGAGGATGCGCCCGTCGTAGCGCAGCGGGTGTTGCTCGAGGACCACGTGCACCCGCTCCCCGTCGAGCTTCAGCACACCCGAGGCGGTTTCCAGCTGGTCGTAAAGGCATAGCCGGACCTCCCCGGTGGCGCTCCGGCCGCTCCTCGCCAGCAGCCCGCAGAAGGCCCGCTCGAAAAAGACCCGCGACGGCTCGTTCTCGTGCGGATCGAACCCCTTCGGCGCCAGGAACGCCACCCGGCAGACGTCCGCATCGGGTTCCCCGAGACCTTCGAAGACCTCGAGGAGGTGGACCAGGACCCGGCCCAGGGTATCGGTGCTCGCGGCCGCGGGTGCATGGCCATCGAGGAAGCTCCGGAGCACCTCCACCTCGCGGTAACGACCGGTCAGCATCCCGAGCTCCCAGCCGCCCAGGTTGGCGCCGAAGTTGACCTCGAGACACCGGAGTCCGGCGCTGGTCATGACGTAGTCACCCCGAGCCACCAAGGTCTCGGAGCTCGGTCCCGCGGCCAGGGCCGCCGCCACCAGCTCGGTCTGCACCGCGTCGAGCCCGTAGAACTCGGCGAGCCGATCCGGCTGCCCCCCGAAGATCCGCTGCGGCAACTCCTTGATCAGCCTGCACAGGCGAAGGTTCGAAGCGGTCATCTCCGCCAGGAGGCGCCGCGCCACGAAGGTGGGCCAGGGTTGAAGAGGATAGCGATAGATCGGATCGGCGGGGCGGTGGAGCCCGGGGAAGGAGGCCGCCTCGAGGCAGCCGGGGGTCTCCGCCGCGAAGCGGAGAAAGCGCTCGGCGACCCCGGACAGTCGCCGGTGGAGCTCGTAGGCCTCCTCCGGAATCCGTTCGGCAGCCTGCGGGAAGGCTCCCGCGGCCAGGGTGTCGGTCATGCCATGTCCTCGCAGGATGGAACGTGCCGAGGGCGCCGCGGCCGCACGCCCCGGGACCCGTCGTTCGGTGTCGACGTGAGGTCAAGAGCTCCGGCCCGGCCGGCAGGACCGGGAAACCCTGAAGGGCTCCGCAATCCCACCGGCCGCCGGGCCCGCCGGCCTGGTCCCTACTCCGGCTGCCAGTCGGGCAGCCGGCCCGGCATCCAGGGTGCCCCGGCGGCTTCGAGCTCGTCCTCGAGGCCCTCGAGGTCGGCGTCGAGCCCCTTGAGGTCCGCGAGCGCCGTGACGAAGGCGTCGGCGGCCGCCTGATAGCTGGACCGCTCCGTCGCCGTCGGCGCCGAGCTCGATGCCCAGCCGCTGCTGACGATCCGCTGCACCCGGTCGATGATCGAGGGCAGGGTGGCCTCGTTGCGGCTCTGGAGGGTGCGATCCCCGACCAGACGCGTCGAGAGGTCCGCGAGCCGCGCCGCCAGAGATTCGTGGCGATCCATCAGCTCCGCCGACGCAGCGGGGGTCAACAGCAGCGCGGCGCCGATGTGGTCGAGGCGGTCCTTCATCTCGGCCAGGGAGCTGCCGGCACCCAGGACGGCCCGCTGCAGGCGCGCGGTCTTGCGCTCGAAGGCGAAGAGCTCCTCGCGCTCGGTCGCCGACAGCTTGGCGGCACCCGTGGGGATCGTCTCGAAGGCCACCGGCCCGGCGAGCACGGTGAGCTTCCCCGCCTGGCGCTTCGCCAGCTCCACCGTGTAGCGCCCGGGCACGACCATCGGCCCCCGCTCCGGGTCCTCGAACAGGTCCCGGGGCGCGGCGTCGACCTCCGCCGGGTTGGCCGGCGGGTAGCGCAGATCCCAGGCGACCCGCTGGAAGCCCTTCTTGGCCGGACCGGTGAGGGTGCGCACGGCGTTGCCTTCCTCGTCGCGCACCGTCAACAGGACCTCCGGCTCGGGTTCCCGGTCTTCGGCGCGGAGCTCATCCCAGGTCGGGTACGGCACCGGCGCCGCGTCGTCCACCGCCTTGTCCTCGGCGGCGATGCGCTTGTCCCGCAACGTCTGGACGTCGTCCTTCAGGAAATAGGTGATCAGCGCGCCGAAGGGGGGGTTGGGGGCGCTGAAGAACGAGTCGCCGAGGAAGGCCTGACCCTCGAGGGAGAGCGGTGAGCTGGGCATGAACATCCAAGTGCGGCGTGGCGGGAAAAGCTGGGCCGGTGCCTCGAGCTTGTCGACCGTGAGCCCGCGGAGCGCCGAATAGTCGTCGAGGACGTAGATACCCCGCCCGAAGGTCCCCACCACCAGGTCGTTCTCACGCGCCTGGATCTCGAGATCGCGTACGGCGATGGTCGGCAAACCACCCTTGAGCTGGGTCCAGCGGCTGCCGCCATCGAGGGTGACGAAGAGCCCGAACTCGGTACCCGCGAAGAGCAGCGACGGCGCCACCGGGTCCTCCGCCACCGCGTAGACGGTGCCCCGCTCGGGCAGGTCTCCGGCGATGGATTTCCAGCTGCGACCCCGGTCGGTGCTCTTGAGCAGGTAGGGCTTGAAGTCACCGTCCTTGTGCCGGTCGAGAGCCGCGTAGACGGTGTCGGCGTCGTGGGCCGAGGCGACCAGGTCGGCGACGTAGGGTCCGACGGGCTTGGCCGCCGGTACCCCGGGAAAGACCTCCTGCCGGCGCCAGGTCTCACCGCCGGGCTCGAGCACCTGGATCAGACCATCGTCGGTACCGGCGTAGAGCAGCCCCTCGACCCGCGGCGACTCCGCCAGCGAGACGATGTTGCCGAACACCGAGGTCGACGCGCTCTTGGCCACCGCGTCGGCCCGCTGGACCCGGCCCATGACCTCGAGCTGGTTGCGGTCCACCTGCCGCGTCAGGTCGGGGCTCAGGGGCCGCCAGGAGTCTCCACGGTCGTCGCTCCGGTAGACCCGCTGCGAGGCGAAGTAGAGCCGGGAGGACCGGTGCGGGCTGAGCAGCAACGCCGAGTCCCAATTCCAGCGCTGCGGTGCGTCCTCCGGCCCCGGTTGCGGCTGGATGTCGGTGGTCTCGCCGCTCCTGCGATCGAAGCGCACCAGGTTGCCATATTGCGACTGGCCGTAGACGGTGTCCGGGTCCTCCGGATCCGCCGCCGGCTCGAAGCCGTCGCCACCGACGACGACGAACCACTCGCGGTTGGTGACGCCGTGGTTGGTGCGCGTCCGCGAGGGACCGCCCAACGTGTTGTTGTCCTGGGTCCCACCGTAGACGTTGTAGAACGG
>JAGQSE010000383.1:9364-13423 GCA_020439725.1 Acidobacteriota bacterium | reverse complement strand
CAGCCCGAGAGCATGTAGGCCGGATCGTCGGGGTCGATCCACAGAGCGTGCTCATCGACGTGCTTGTGGCTCTGGCCGGCCCGGCCAAAGGTCTTGCCACCGTCCTCCGTGACCATCAGGAAGGTGTCGAGGGAGTAGACGCGGTCGACGTCGTCGGGATCCGGCACCAGTTCCTGGTAGTACTGCGGGCTCGAGCTGACGTAGTCGCTCCGCTTTTCCCAGTTGGAGCCGCCGTCGGTGGAGCGGAAGAAGCCCCCGGCGTCACCGGCGGCCTCGATGACGGCGTAGACGACGTCCGGCGCCACCGGCGAGACGGTGAGTCCGATGCGCCCCATGTCCTCGGTGGGAAGGCCGCGTTCGAGCTTGGTCCAGCTGGCACCGGCGTCGGTGCTCTTGTAGATCGCGGACTCGGGCCCGCCGTCGATGAGCGTCCAGACGCGCCGCCGGCGCTGGTAGGCGGAGGCGTAGAGGACGTCGGGGTTCCTCGGATCCATGACCACCTCGTTGACCCCGGTGTCGGCGCTGATCTCGAGGATCTTCTTCCACGTCACGCCACCATCGGTGGTCTTGTAGAGGCCCCGATCGCCGCCGGAGCGCCACAACGGCCCCTGGGCGGCGACGTAGACCGTCCGCGAGTCGCGGGGATCGACCACGATGTCGCCGATGTGCTCGGAGTCCTTGAGACCCATGTTGTTCCAGGTGGTGCCGCCGTCGGTCGAGCGGTAGACGCCGTCGCCATAGGAGACGCTGCGCTGGCTGTTGTTCTCACCGCTGCCGACCCACACCGTCAGCGGGTCGTTGGGATCGAGGGTGACGCAACCGATCGAATAGGAGGCCTGCTGATCGAAGACCGGGGTCCAGGTGGTGCCGGCGTTGTCGGTCCGCCAGACCCCACCGGAGGCCGTCGCGACGAAGTAGCGGCTGCGGTCCGACGGATCGACGGCGAAATCGACGACCCGTCCCGAGGTCAGCGCCGGACCGATGCCGCGCAGCGCCAGACCGGCGAGGGTCTCCGCGTTCAAGGGGTCTTTGGCAGCCTCGGCCTGCTTGCCGCTCTGCTTCTTGGCCTTGCCCGCCGGCGCCGTCTTCTCCGCTGGTGCCGCCAACACCGGGCCGGCCCCCGCCAGCAGCAACAGACCCGCGACCGAAGCCCATCGTCCAATCCGCTTCATGACCTTCCTCCAGGCAGTTCTACACGTGTAGGCGCAAGCTCGCGCAGGATTGTGCCACAAGCGAAGGCCGGCGGCGCCCACCAAGGAGCGCCACCGGCCGGCGAAGGATCGGGAGCCCCGCCCTCAGGAGTACTTGGGGCAGACGAAATAGGTCCCAGCGGACCAGTAGGGCGCGCACGCCTGGAGGCTCTCGGCCCAGCAGTAGGTCCAAGGCCCATAGGAGACGTGGAGCACTTCGGTGGTCTTGGTGCCGTCGCAGTGGGTGGTCTCTCGGTAGAAGGTCACCTTGGCCTTTTGTCGAGCCTTTTCGTGCACCAGACCCTCTCCGCTCAGAGGCTGCCGCTCCTGGCAGATGAACTGTCCGAAGTACTGGATCATGCCCAAGGTGGTCACCGTGTAGTCGCGCGTCGACGGAGTGCAGCCCCCGCCTCCGGAGCAATCTGCCAGGCACTGAGAGTAGCTCGAGTCACACTCGTCGATGCACGAGGGGAAGTTGCCGCAACCGAGCTCGCAGGCCGAGTACTCGGACTCGCAGTCGAGCTGACAGGTGGTCAGCGGTGCGAAGAGGGGTGTCCGGCCGGTCGCTGCCGGCGACGGTGTCAGCAGGCCGGAGCTCGTGGCGCGGGGGACGAGATCGCCCGTCCTCAAATGATCGCTCTGGGCCCGGACGTCCTCGAAAGCGGCCTCGGCAACCACCTTCCCGTCGGCGAAGACCCTGAGATCGACGCGGTCTCCGCGGTCGGTGCGATGGTGGATCTCGGACAGGAGGTCGGGATGTCGGGCCAGGATCTCGACCGCGTCCACCGGCTCGCCGGGAAATGCCTCGAAGAGAGCTTCGTCGGCGACCGCAGAGGCCTCAGCGGCCGTGTCGCCGATACCGCAGCTCAGGATCTTGGAGTCCGAAACCCCGGGCAGCCGGACCTGCTCCCGAGCCAGGATCTCTCCGTCGGCAGAGATCTCGAAGGTGAGCGACCCCTCCATGGTCCGGAGCTCGCCCTCCAACGGATAGAACACCAGTACGGGATCCAGTCCCGGCCCGAGATCGCTCCTCGGGGCCAGAGCCTCCCGACTCATCTCGCTCGCCCCCAGCGGCCCGGCAGGCGCGAGCAACGCGACGAGGGCCAGCAGGAGGGGTGTCGTGCAACTTGGTCTTCTCATTCGAGTACTCCTCAACTGTTGTCGACGATCGCGAACCGCTCGCGACCACGGTCCGATCGTGAGAGCGCCGACACCCAGGTTCCATGGAGCCGCGCTGAGCGATTGCTGAGTGCTCGACGGCGAGATGACGTGAAGCTGACGCGACGCTGATGGATCTCTGAGGTGCGCTTGGCAGGAGACCCGGCAGAGGGCGAGACAGGAAGGAACCGGCAGAGCGATGGACAAGACACAGTGGCGCTTCGCAGACATGGAATTCGACCCTTCGTCTTCCGAGCTCTTGAAGGCGGGTGTGGTCACGCGGCTACCGCCGCAGGTCGGACGAACCCTCGAGCTGCTGCTCGAAAGAGCCGGCGAGGTGGTGTCGCGGCGCGAGCTCGCCGACCACCTCTGGCCGGACTCCACCGTCGAGGTCGATCAGGGCCTGAACTCGTGCATCCGACAGCTTCGACGCTTCCTCCAAGATCGGGCCGAGGATCCGAGGTTCGTCGAGACCCTGCCGCGCATCGGCTACCGCTGGATTGCGCCGCCGGCGGTCTCGGGCCTCGCCCTCCAGCCGCCTTCCGCCACCCGGTTGCGCTGGGTCGTGGTGGCGCTGGCGTCGGTGATCCTGATCGCGGCGCTCATCGGTACCGCGACCGGCCTTCGATCCGTCGATGCCGCGGCCGGTGACGCCGCGGGGCCGGAGCTTCCGATCCGCCTCTTCGTCGAGCCCTTCGAGATCCTGGCAGCCGATCCCGGGTTGTCGGCCCTCGGAGGAATGATCGGCGACGGTGTCCTCGACGAGCTCGCGGCCCTCGCCCCGAAGCGGTTGCAGGTGGTGGCCGGTACGACGTCCACCACGGCGGCGGGGCCGAAAGCGTCCTGGCGCAGCCAGGCCCAGGTTCTCGGCGCCGACCTGGTGCTCGCGGGGGCGTTGACCTCGAGCTCCGACCGGCTGCGGGGGACGATCGAGCTCCTGCGGGTCGAGGACGGTACGCGCCTTTGGAGATCGACCTTCGACCACCCGCGGGCGGACACCGCCGGGATCCCGCGCGACGCAGCGGGCCAGATCGCCTCGGCTCTCTCCCTCGTTCCGGAACCAGGGCTGGGTCCGAACCCGACCCCGGCACCACCGTCACGGCTCCGGGAGCTGCTCTCCAAGGGACACTTCGTGCTTCGCCGCGGCGATCCTGCGAGCCTCGAAAGCGCTGGCCGCTTCTTCTCCCAGGCCATCGAGGTCGCTCCGGCCCAGGCCGCGCCCTGGGCCGCTCTGGCGGAGGTGCGCTTCGACCAACGACGCTTCGAGGAAGCACGCCAGGCCTGCGACCGGGCCCTGCGCCTCGACGACCGCCAACCCGACGCCTGGCTGATTCGCGGGATCTTAGCCCTCGAGCGCGACTGGGATGCGACGTCGGCCGTGAACGCCCTTCGACGGGCATCCGAGCTGGCGCCTGCCCGGGCTCGCAACCGCAGCTCCCATGCCTTCGTGCTGGCCTTGGTCGGACGCCATGACGAGGCCTTGGAGGAGCTCGGAGAAGCCCTCGCCCGGGACCCGGTCTCGCCCCTGGTCAACGGCGACCTGGGTCTCCATCACCTGTGGGCCGGCCATCCGGAGGCCGCCGCCCGGCAATGCGCCAGGACCCTAGAGCTGGTGCCCGGCGATCCCGTGGCCGAGATCTGCCGCCTCGACATGCTGGCGGCCCTGGGACGCACCGATGAGGCGGTCGCCTACGCCCGCGAGCTGATGATC
>JAGQSE010000383.1:0-9316 GCA_020439725.1 Acidobacteriota bacterium | reverse complement strand
CGGTTTCGTCGCTGGTGGCTCGCCGAGAAGGAACCGCTGTGGATCGACAACCCCGACGCGGGCTATCCGCTGGCCCTGGCCTACGTCGCCGCCGGGCAAGGCTCCAAGGCGCTCTCGCTGCTCGAGACGGCGGTGGCCGAGAGGTCTTCGCTGGCGCTCCTGGTAGACGTCGAACCGCGCTTCGAGCCGCTGCGGCGAAGCCCCCGCTTCCGCTCGCTCCGCGCGCGGGTGAGTCTCGACGGCTCGAGGGGCTCCGGCGCCTAGTCGCGAAAGAGGGCTTCAAGGTTCGAATCCGAGGAGCTCGAGGGGACTCCGTGGACCGGTGAGCTCACGGCGCGCCAGGCGGCGGCAGCGCGCGAGAGCGCGATCGCTCGACAGCCCCATCAGCCGCCGCACCTGGGCCGCCGGATATCCCGCTTCGAGCAGGTGGACCCCGCAGGCGAGACGCAGGCCGCGGGGCGTCAGCGGCGGCAGGATCTCGCAGCGTTCCGAGGCCCGTTCGAGGGCGCGCTGGACGCTCCGCGGGTGCAGATGACCGCGCAGCTCGCCCGTCTCCCCCATCCGCACCGGAGAGCTCGGGCCCCGCGACGCCGGGAAGAGGAAGGCCCGCGACCAGCTCTCCTCGTGCTCTTCCTCCCCGGCGGCGGCGCGTCCCAGGTCGGCGCGCAAGCACCGCGCCACGACCCCCAGCTGGCGCCGGAAGGCTCCCCACCAGGGCGCGGGCAACGGCACCATCCGCCCGTTCCCCGGCCGCACCGCTCCGCCCTCGAGATCGAGCCCGGAGACTCGCAGCTCGAGGGCTTCGCCGAGCCGCAACCCACCGTAGACGAGAGCGGCGACGAGCCGCGGCGCTCCGCTGAGGCCAGCCAGCAGCCAGGCCACCTCCTGCCGCGCCGGCACCCCCGGCGGTGGCGGCGAGAGCCTGCGCGGGGGTGACGGCAGGACCACCGGTCGGTCGAGCACCCGCTCGAAATAGAAACGCAGCGCGCTCGCCGCCTGCGCCCGGCTGGCGGAGCCGAGACCACTCTTCCGTTCGAGCGCTTCGAGAAAGGCCACCGCCTCTCCCGCGCGCGGCTCGGAGCCGCCGCAGTGCTCGACCAGCCGCCGCACCCATCCGACGTAGGCTTCCGCGGTGCGCACGCTCCGCCCCGCCAGGCGTAGCTCCTCCCGCGTGCGCACCAAGGCGTGCGCCGACACGTCGATCCCTGTCCTCATCACCGGCCTCCTTCCCGATCGAGCCCGACGCCGTTGTCGGAGCTCGACCGAAAGAAGTCGGCAACGAGGCCGCCGATCGCTCAGAAGCTGGAGAAACGTACCCGGGGCCGGAACCCGGGCCCCGGGGCTCAGGCGTGGACGCAGTCGCCGAGCTGCGTGTCGATCTTCTTGATGTGACCGACCAGCCAGGCGGTGAGCTCCGTGTACATGCGCCGCGCGATGTCTTCGGAGCCGCCGCTCTCGCGGTACTCGCCCTGGAAGCGCTCGAAGGTCTCGATGAAGTAGCGGTGGGCGCTCTTGTTGACCTCGGCGGCGGGGCAATGGAACCGGTCCATGCACAGTTCTTCGCGCTCGAAGTGCCACTCGGCGTAGTACTTGAGAAGGTTCAGCGTCTTCTTGACCTGACCCGCAGCCTGTCCGGTCTCGAGGGCCTCCGCCAGGTCGTTGATGATGTCGACGAGAAATTTGTGCTGGACGTCCACCGCCCGGTTGCCGGTGTGAAGGCTCTCGTCAAAGACGATCTTCATGCTTTCGCTCATGCTCGAAGCTCCTCGGGGGGGCCGCGGATCGGTCAGGGGGCCGATTCGCGCAACGGCTCGATGGACGCCAGGTGAGGCAGCAGATCGCGGACCAACGCCAAGAGGTGCATGGTGATGGTGGCAGGGGTGGCGTGGGACTCGACCAGAGCCGCCAGGGTGAAGTCGCCGTTCACCGGCGTGATGAAGAGCTGTCGGTCGCGGCCGACGAGGTGGACCTGGTACATGGGGCCCATCTGGAAGTCGCGCTGGGCCCTTTCGAGCTGCCGCAGGATGCCGCCGCCGAACGCGGCCAGCGCCTCGTCCAGCTGCCCCGGACCCAGGGTCGACACCAGCGGCAACCCGTCCGCGTCGACCAGGGACAGCGCCCGGATCTCCCCGACCCGCACCGAGAGCGAGAGAAGGCGGTCCTTCAAGACCGCGGCTGGCGAGCTCATGACCCTAGACCAGCTTTCCGATCTCGGCGGCGGCGCGCTTCATGTCGAGGAGGATCAGGCCGAGCTTGGCGCCGGTACCGGCGATCACCTCGAGCACGCTGTCCTCACCGGCGCGCATCAGCACCAGGTAGCCGTGCACGCCCTTGACGTAGACCTGCTCGAGGTCGCCGCGGGCGAGCTCGCGAGCGGTACGTTCCCCCAACGCGAGCATCGCCGCCGCCATCGCGGAGACGCGGTCTTCGTCGGTGCCCGCATCGAGCAGCGAGGCGATGATCAGACCGTCGGAGCTGACCACCGCGGCGCCCTCGACATCGGGAGTGTTGCTCACCAGAGCACGTAGAGTCTGCTGGATGACTTCGGATCTACTCGACATGTCGCCTCCACGACGGGCGGCGCCCCACGAACTTCGGCGGGCGCGCCCTTGGCTCGTTGAAATGGACTTGGATCAGGCTGCCGCGGGTCCATGCCCGGCGGCGAAGGAGCGAATGTTGGACAGGATCCAGCCCAGCTTGGACCCGGCTGGAGCCACCACCGACAGGACCAGACCCGGCGCGGCCGCCAGCCGCACCATGATGTGCAGGGTTCGTCCCGTCCGGAAGATCAGCTCGTCGATGGGCAGGGCCTTGCGCCGGGGAGGCGCTCCCGGCGGGGCTTGCCCCCCGTCGGGCGAGTGCGTCCCATCGAGGACCGCCTGGATGGTGCGGACCGAATCACCCTCGAAATAGCTCTGAGTGGTCATCGCCAGGTAGCCGAGGAAGTCGACCGGATGCGTACCCTCCGTACGCAGCTCCACCCACTCGCCGAATTCGAGATCGACGATGCCACAGGCAAACAGCTCGGGCAGTGTCGCCGACACGTCGCCGACGAGCTTGGCCCACTCGCTTTCAGTGGTCGAAACGTGGATTGAATCGCTGGACAGATCGAGCTTTTCAGTGCCGTTGATACTCATCGCCCCGGGCCTCCGACAAAGCGCCGACAGATGAAATCGTCACCATCCTTCGATGGGCGGCACGCCGGAAGGCACCCTCTCCGAGACGTCCGGACCAGCTTTCAGGGCTCGTCCGCTCCGAGCACCGGCCCGTTCAAGGCTCGGTAGTCGTCCTCGACAAACAACTCAAAATCAGTGTAATCAGTCTAGCACTGCGGCGCCGGAACCGCTACGTCTCGAGGTACCCGGGCCCGTCACGCTCCGTCGGAGCCCTCCTCGACCTGCCAGGCCTCCGCGACGTCGCTCCGGTGGAGACGCCATGGCTTCGGGTATCCTGTGATCAACACGGGAGGTCGAGCCATGGGGCCGGACGCGTCGTCACCGAGCGCGCCAGCGCGGACGCTCCGCTGGGTCCGGGTCGCCGGACCGGTGGCGGCCGTGGTCGTCGCGTGGGCCCTCCCCAGCGCCTACACGGATGCCGGCGGCGACCTCGCTCCTCTGACCGCCGAGGCCCGCGGCGTCGCGGGGCTGGCGGTGTGGATGGCGTTGTGGTGGATGACCGAGGCGCTGCCGATCTATGCCACGGCGCTGCTGCCCCTCGCGGTCCTGCCGCTCCTGGGTGCCGCCTCGATCCACGACGCCGCAGCGCCCTACGCCCATCCGCTGATCTTCCTCTTCTTCGGCGGTTTCGTCCTGGCCCAGGCGATGGAGCGCTGGGGGCTCCACCGCCGTCTCGCCTTCCGCGTCCTGCTCCTCGCCGGCGAGCGGCCGCGCAACGTGGTCGGCGCCTTCATGCTGGTGACCGCCGCACTGAGCATGTGGGTGTCGAACACCGCCACCGCGGTGATGATGCTGCCCATCGCCCTGTCCATCGCCGACCTCCTCGCCGACCGCCAGCGTCGTGGCGACGAGCCCCTCGCCATCTGCCTGCTCTTGGGCATCGCCTACGGGGCGTCCATCGGCGGCCTGGGAACCCTGGTCGGAACACCCCCCAATCTCTTCCTCGCCTCCTTCGTAGAGAGCAATCTCGGCGTGACGATCAGCTTCGGCCGCTGGATGGCCGTCGGGGTGCCCCTGGTGGTGGTCTTCCTGCCCCTCGCCTGGTGGCTGCTGACCCGCCGCCTCTTCCCGCTTCCCGACACGCCCATCCACGGCGGCGGCGAGATCGCCCGCCGGGGACTCGCCGAGCTCGGGCCCCTCAACGGCGGCGAGAAGGTCACCGCCGTGGTCTTCTTCCTCACCGCCGGCGCCTGGATCTTCCGCCCGTTGCTCGCTGACCTGCAGGTGGCCGGAACGCGGCCGCTGGCCGGTCTCACCGATCCGGGTATCGCGATCCTCGCCGCACTGCTGCTCTTCCTGCTGCCGGCGGGCCGCGGACAGGGGGCGGTGATGGATTGGGAGACGGCGGTGCGCTTGCCCTGGGGCCTGCTGCTGCTCTTCGGCGGTGGACTGAGCCTCGCAGCGGCCCTCGGGAGCAGCGGCATCGCCGCCTTCCTCGGCAGCCGGGTCGGCGCGCTGGCCGGGCTGCCGTCGCTGCTCCCGGTCCTGGCGGTCACCGCGATGATGGTCTTCCTCACCGAGATCACCAGCAACACCGCCAGCACCGCCGCCCTGGTCCCGGTGCTCGCCGCCCTCGCCGTCGGGCTGAGCCTCGACCCATTACTCCTCGTCGTCCCTGCCGCCGTCGCCGCCAGCTGCGCCTTCATGCTCCCCGTAGCCACCCCGCCCAACGCCATCGTCTTCGGTTCGGGCCGCATCCCCATGCGCGCCATGGTCCGCGCCGGCCTGTGGCTCAACCTCCTCGCCATCGCCCTCATCACCGCGTGGCTCTACCTCCTGGCGATGCCGCTCCTGGGGATCGGCGACCGCTGAGGCCCGTCGGGGCGAGCATCCCCCCGCGAGGCCCGTCTTCCCGGGCCCATCACGTAGCGATCACGAAGAGATCAGAGCCTCGTCATGGCCTCGGCGTTCGTCGCCTTGGACCATGGGACGAACACGCGACGTGGAGACACGGGCGAGTTCGAGCGGGTCGGCACCGCTCGAACCCCGGTCCCGTTCCCAGGTTCGTCACCGGAGGTTCCAACGATGCACGAGACAGATCCAGTCGGGTTCGAGTCCGGAAACAGAAGCTCGAGAACGGGCCTGCACGGAGCAGTCACCTTGCGCCGCACGCGGGGTCTGGCGCTGGTCGCCTGGCTCTTCCTGCTGCTCTGCGGGGTGCAGCTGGGCGGAGCCGATCGGCGGGTGGTCGTGGTGCCGAAGGGCGATGGCTACGACCTCCTTCCGGTACCGACTCAGGGCCCCACGGAGCCTCCCTCTCCGCCTACAAGCGGCCCCCGACTTTCTATCTCGCACCCCCAGATGCCGTCTGCGGTCTACGACTTCGGTACCACGGACGCCTCGAGGCCAACACCGTCGGTGGACGTCACCGTGACCAACGTCGGAGACGAGCCGGTCCTGGACCTGTCCGCCGGAGTCTCGGGCCTTTCCTTCGGCGCCGGGAATTCGACCTGCGGCGGCGAACCGAACACCCTCTGTGTGACCGACGTCAGTGACGGCCTCTCCCGCCGGGTAACCTTCTACGGTCTCGAACCGCAGGAGTCGCGCGTCCTCCGGTTCACCCAGTTCTCGGCAGAAGCCGGAGACAGCGCGCTCACGATCGGTTTCACCGGCGGCGTCGAGCCACAGCCACTCACCTTTCGGGTCGAGGTCACGCCTCCGGCCATCGGCATCGTTCCGGCGCCGTCGAGCGGAGGCGGAGCCACCTTCGTCGCGGCGAGCCCCCTCGAGTCTCTGCGCGGCTTCCGGCCGAACGAGCCGTTCCTGACCGGCCAAGGCGTCGAGTCGATCAACACGGCCAACGGCAACCTCGTCCTGTCGATCCCCCTCGGCCAGGTCTACCAGGTCGGACCGACCCTGTCGTACCAGTTCCGGGTGACCCACAACTCCGACGTCTGGCAAACGACGCGCTTTCCCTGTCGCGACACGAGCAACCCGGGGCTTTGCGCGACTTGGGTCGGCAATGCCAGCCTCTCCGTGCCCAACCCCAACAGCAACGCCGGATTGGGCTGGGAGCTCCACTTCGGCAAGCTCTACCAGCCACGGGCACCGGACGGGTTGCGCTGGCCGGAGGTCGACACCTGGCCCAATTCCGAGTCGGACCCCATCGACCTCGACGGGACGTGGCTCTACGTCTCCCCCGACGGGGCGTCGCACACCTTCCACGCCCTCGCGGGGTGGCCCGACGTGGCGAACGGCGCCCGCTACACGAAGGACGGCTCCTACCTCCGGCTGGTGAGCCCGCCCATCGACCCCGGCAACCCGGGCGGCCCTGTGGACGAGACCCTCCGCGAGATCCACCATCCGAACGGCGTCATCTCGCGCTTCGAGAAGACCGACGAGTTTGCCGGCACCGGCGTCTGCGGTCGGCGCGACGGGCGGCCGGGGCCGCGGGGCTGCTGGCGTTTCCGCGAGATGGTCGATCCCTCGGGCAACTACATCCGCGTCGACTACGCGCAGGTATCGGCCAGCCAGGAGATCTGGACCCTCACCGACCGCACGGGGCGGCGCCACACGGTTCGCTTCCGCCTCGATCTCGCCAAGGGCGATGCGCTAGGAAACCAGTTCCGCAATACCGAGGGCGACGAGCTCGGAGACCTGCGGCGGGTGGTGGAGGACGTCGATCTCGCGGCCTTCGGCGGTCGTCGAGCGGTCTATTCCTTCGACTACTCGGACCCGGTGACCCCCGTGTTGCGTGGCTGTCCGAACAACGTCGACGAGAACGGCACGGCTGCCTTCGATCTCTCGAACGACCTCATCGGCGTGCCGATCCTCAAGTCGATCCAGCCGCCCGAGGGCCAGCCATGGGTCTTCGAAACCTCCCAGCCGACCCTCGGTGACTGCCGGGCGGGGGCGATCGGCGGTCACGCCAACGTCACGAGCGGCAGGATCACCGCGATGGTGGCGCCCGGACAAGGAAAGGTGCGGTACACCTACGGCAATTGGAGCTTCCCTACCCCTTGCAATTTCCGCGAGCAACCCGACGAGACCACCATCGAGCTCGCGACCCAACGCCTCGGAGTCATCGCGAAGTCCATCTTCCCGGTGACCGCGGACCCTTTGCACGACCCGGGCGCCATACCCGAGTCGACGACGACCTATAGCAGCTCCCTCGAGCTGCTCCCCGAGACGGTCGAGGATCCGTCCGGCCCGAATTGCACGCGCTTCGATCACCGGCGCACGCAGGTCGACGGCCCGGCTTGGACCGACGGCGGCGTCCAGCGCTTCGAACGCACCAACTACTACAGCAACCTCTATTTCGGGCCGGCACACCCGCCCGAACCGGGCACGCCGGGATTGTCGATCGACCAGCCCCTGGTGACCGACTACGGGCTGCCGTTCCAGAAGGGCCGAACGGTGGGCACTGGACCCGGCAATCGTCGCTTCCTGTCGGAGGAGACCTTGGAGTGCGTCGTGGGAGGGAGCTGCACACCCCAACGCGAGCTCTACGTGCGCTACGAGACCGGCTTCAGGGACTGTCCGCGGGTCGCCGGTGTCACCGTCGCCGATGCGGGGTGCTACCCGGTGAACCCCGTCCGCGCCGCGGAGCGGACGGTCTTCAAGGACGATGGCGGAAACTACATCGAGCGCCAGTACCTCGACGCGGACGGTGCGGGGAACATCCAGCGGGCGATCACCCGATCGACCATCGCGGGAACGCCGACGCGCGACGAGCGAACCAACTACACCCGGACCGATCCGCCGTCGGGCGATCGGAAGTTTCCCGCCGATGCGCAGACGGGGTACATCGACTGGGGTTCGCCGGCGACCTATCTCCCCACCTCGGGGCAGCCGTGGATCTTGGGAAGCTACGACCGGAAAGAAATCCGTGAGTCCAGCGACAACCCCAATCCGAACCTACCGCCCATCACCACCCAGTTCACGACCGACTTCCGTTTCGATTCAAAGGGCCTTCTGACCTGTAGCCGCCGTCTGGTCCATCCCGAGTTCCGAGGCGCCAACGACCTCGAGACCGAACTGGTCCGGGACGCCGCCACGGGCCTCGTCTCGAAGGAGATCCAATACGGCGGCGACGGCGGTGCGCTCTCCGCGTCGCTGTGCGTCGGCCCTCCGGCAGCAGCGCGGGTCGCGGGCAAGAACGTCCTCGAAACACGGCACGAGTACCAGCACCTGACCCTTTCGCGGAGCTATGTCGCAGGGTTCCCCAACGCCTACCACGCCATCATCGACCTCAACAGCGGGCAGCCGCAGAAGGTCTTTGGCCCGACGGAACAAGGGATCACCCTCGACTTCGACCGGCTCGGAAGGGTCGTCTCGATGACTCCCGACGCCTCTCTTCAGGAGGCGCGGGCCGCGGCGTCCTACGACAACCCGCCGAACGACCTCCCCCACGTCCGGACGCAGCTCATCGCTCCGTCGAGCTCGGTGGTGCTCTCAGAGAGCGAAGAGTGGCGCGACCATGCCGGCCGAATCGTGCGCCAGGAGTCCCGGATCCCCACGACCGAGACGACGGACACGGTGTCGGCCGTCGAGCGCCGATTCAACCCGGCGGGCTTCCTGACGAGCGAGACGACGCTCCAAGCAGGCACGAGCGTCAACCAAGCCTGGGCGACGCGGTTCTCTGACTTCGACGTCTTTGGCCGACCGCGGACGATCCGCCGCCCCGACAACTCGCTCGAGACGCAGAGCTTCTCGGGGGTACGGCTGTCGAACCGAACGGTCTCGGTCCAGACTTCGGAGACCGGGGCGACCCCGTTCACCTACACGAGCTTCAAGGACGGCCTGGGTCGAGAGCGGCGGAGCGTCAATCCCCTTTACGAGGAGCTCCGCACCTACGATCCCAACGGCAACGTCACCGAGGCCAAGCGCCGCTCCCTCGACGGCGCCCTCGAGCAGGTCCGCACCTACACCTGGGACGCCCGCGGCTTCCTGCTCGGCGAACGCCTTCCCGAGCTCGGTCCCTCGGGTTCCGCCGATGGCACGACGACCTACACGCGCAACGTCCTCGGCTCTCCGCTGTCGTACTTCGACGGCCTGCACTCGCTGGTCTACGACTACGACGCCGCGGGCAGACCCCTGCGGGAGAAGGAAGCCTCTGGACGGATCTGGCAGGAATGGGAGTGGTCTCCCTACAACTGCGGCTCGGCCAGCGGCTGTGCCGCCGGCACCAGCGATCCGGA